>JAIUMG010000111.1 GCA_022565655.1 Alkalimonas sp. | reverse complement strand
CTTCGGCCGCAAGATTTGGTTTGCTGCGCTCTTTAAGCTTGGCCTCAAAACCATACTGGGTGCGGTGCGCTTCATCGGCAATCACCACGATGTTGTGCCGGGTAGAAAGCACCGGGAACTTGTCTTCATCTGCGCCTGGGGCAAACTTTTGAATGGTGGCAAACACAATGCCGCCTGAAGGTCGGTTGCTGAGCTTCTCGCGTAAGTCCTGGCGGGTATCCACCTGCACCGGTTGTTCACGCAGTAAATCTTGCGCCAACGAAAACACGCCAAACAACTGGCCATCGAGATCGTTGCGATCGGTGATCACCACAATGGTTGGGTTTTCCATCGCAGCTTCACGCATTACCCGGGCGGCAAAGCAGGTCATGGTAATGCTTTTACCACTGCCCTGGGTATGCCACACCACACCACCCTTGCCTTTTTGGCTGGCTGCTACTTCCGGCCGCGATGCGTCAACCACTTGCTGAATGGCTGCGCGCACTGCATGAAACTGATGGTAACCGGCGATCTTTTTAACGAGGGTGCCGTCGTCTTCAAACAACACGAAAAAGCGCAGGTAATCGAGCAAATAGGCCGGGGTAAAGACACCACGCACCATGGTTTCAAGCTCACTGAACTCCCCTAACGGATCCAGCGTGACGCCATCGATGGTGCGCCACTGCATAAAGCGCTCGGCACTGGCTGATAAAGAGCCCATGCGCGCTTCCGAGCCGTCGCTGATCACCAGTATTTCGTTGTAGTGAAACAGATCCGGGATTTGTTCTTTGTAGGTTTGGATCTGATCAAAGGCTTTCCAAATGTCGGCCTGCACATCGGCCGGGTTTTTCAGCTCGATCAGCACCAGCGGCAGGCCATTGACGAACAGAATAATATCCGGCCGGCGCGAATGCTTGGGGCCTTTCACGGTGAACTGATTTACCGCAAGGAACTCGTTGCGGCCAGGTTGGTTCTCCCAATCAATCAAGCGCACAAAGTCGCCACGGGTTTCGCCGTCTTTTTGGTACTGCACCGGCACACCCGAAAGCAGCAGGTTATGAAAACGCCGGTTCGCCGATAACAGTGCCGGTATGCCCAGCTCTTTTAACTGCACCAGGGCATCGTCCTGGGCAACCAAAGGAATGGTGGGGTTTAAGCGGGCAATGGCCGCTTTTAAGCGCTCAAGCAGCATAGGCTGCATGTAATCGCCGCGCTCGGCAGCGGGGCCGTCCGGGGCGATGTCATAGCCATTAACCGGGGTATAGCCAACTTCGCTTAGCCACTCCAGTACTTCCTGTTCCAACTGGTCTTCTGTCATGCCTCGTCCCTAAATCAGCCTGCGTGCTGTAACTTTTCTTTGATACCTTGTTGCAGCTGCGAAATCAAGTAAGTCAAGATAATCTCGATATTGCATCAGAAAAAATTTCTAGCTGATCCGGTATATCTGGCTCTAGTTGTAACTTATCTAGCATGAATGAAACTTGATGTTTTTGAAGTATCTCAAATACTTTGTCCTGATAAGGGTTTGTAATTCCGCCATCTAAAAAAACTTGGTATAAAAGCAACCAGTTTTTATCAAGCTCATATACATCCTTAGTGTCAATGGACTGACAATAAGCAATCACCTGTGGCTGGTATTGCTTAAACCCCCAGTAAAGTGAGCAAATAGCTAATGGATCTGCTGTTGCAATAACAGATTCGGCCGTTATTAAATCAATTGGCACGTCAAAGCGGCCCAAATGATACAACGACCATGCCATACCATCTGAACGCTGGTGTTTTATGTTTTCCTGCAAAATCTGAATAAGCTTCTCGTTAACACCCGTAAGGTCATAAAATTTACCGCCTGAACGCATGTACGCATTTTCTAGTTGCTTTGACAATAAAGGTAAAACTTCAACACGATGAAATGCAATACTTAGTAAATAGTTGATAGGGTTAACGGTTTCAAATAAGAAGTGGCCAGCATTATCAATCGCCGTGGCTGCATATTTTAGGACACTTGAATTCGGATACTTTTCTGAGAGCTGTACTGCAAAATCTAAATATCGAAACACATCTGTTGAACTAGCATTCTCCCCAGGTTGGCGGTCTACAAGCTCAATCAGCCATGATTCAACTGTTGGTTGTGGTAACCTAACAATCTCTGTTTTTCGAGCATTTAAGTGAAGTTTATATTTGGCAGCCTCTTGCTCTAAACGCCTAACAAAATTAAGTGCTTGGTCTTCGGTTTCGCAATAACAAATGTAATCATCAATGAATCGAACAAACTCAAACTCTGTTCGCAGAGCTTCATCAATACGGGCAAAAATACATTCGGTAATAATGTTAGATGTGGCAGGTCCAATCGCAATACCCTGTGTTTCGCCGCGTTTGCAATCCCTGGCAGCTTTATCGATTTGATTAAACCACTCTCCGTGGTCACGGTTTTGTTTTGCGAAGTCAAGCCCAACCAATGCCCAAGGAATCGCATGGGAATATACACTAGGGAAACAATTTACAATGTCAGTGGACACCCTAAAACGCTTGCCAAAGGCTCTGTTCAGCTCAGAGTGTGCCTTATGAATCGGACCACCGTAACCAGTCATGATGATCACACGCCCATCATCATGAGGCTCAGGGAAAATTTTAGCATTGGGATTTTCTGTTATAAACGACAAAGATTCCCAATTTATGTAGATATGATTACAGAGATTTGCGTACGGGAGCGGGTGAGGTATAGATAAGACCCTAGTAACACCGTTAAAAAGTGACAATTTATAATCAAGTTGATCATACCCCGCTTTACGCGAAGGTAGTGAAGTCAAATCAAATGCTGCTTGTTCGCTAAAACTTTCCGAAGTGAAGAATGGTGGTAATTCTTCCTTATTAGGCCGGGTAAACGGCAAATAGTTATGTTGCAACAAGCCTTTCAAAATGAAATCCTTTTCAATTGGCATTACATCACCTCGCTTAATTCAGCTTCCGCCTCGGGCAACCTCAACTGGCCGGAGATTAAGCGGGGAAGTAAGGTATCGCGCAACTCAGCTAAAGTCTGAGCTTTTTTCTGATATGCAATTATTTGCTCTACTAATGGCGATGATATTTTATCAAAGTGCTTAATCACTCCTTCGGATGGTAAAAGAACAGGTATTCTCTCGAAACCAGACTTGCTGAGATTATGGAAAACTGAACCACCCGAACCACCTGAACGCACAAGCACACCCACACGTTGCATAGCGAATAATGGATAACTATCTCCCCACTTTTCAAATGGAACAACGCTATTAATCTGTTGATTTGTTTGCGATGTCTCTGTAACTCGCGTTACAAGACCGGGTGTGGCGATACACGAAACGCAGATTGAGCCAGGTCGCAAATACTTCTTAGGTTGGGTGTCAGCTCCTAACTTAGAAAGCGACCTTGCTGTTTGTGTTGCTGCAATTTTTCCATGCATATCTGGAATTGTAATAAACGGTACATCATCACCGTAGTTTTCAGGTTTAGAAGTTGGCGGAGTTTTACCACAAATAACATCACCTAAATCAGCAACAGTTCCAACCTCCCACCCCTCCGGTATTAACCCCTGCGGGGATTCCACCAGGCGGGAGGGGAATAGCGCTTGTATCTCGGCTGGCAGGCTGGGGGCTTGGGTGCCCGCGTTGGCGTGCACCGGGTCAAAATCGACAAACCAGGACTTAAATAGCGTCTGGGCAATGGCTTCTAAGGTGGCGTTGGTTTCGCGTAGTAGGGCTATGCGGTCGTCTAATGAATTCAATATTTGAGCAAATTCGATTTGCTCTTTCATTGGAGGAATTGTTAATTCAAATAGCGGTATTTCTCTACATTTTAAGCTATCGAAAACTGCGCCAACATTTATATATTTTCTGACTTGCTCCCACCATTCATCACCTCTAAGCAACCACCGTAAAAAAGGAGGGTAGACTCTTTTACCATCAGCGCGTAATACGACCAAGTTCTGCCCAATAGCCCATTTTACATTTTTGGGAACATGTGCGCTTTGCCCTGAGTTACATCGCCTCACGACAATTACATCACTTTCTTGAGGCAATAGTTTCTTAGTCCATTGCTCAAAATCTTCAGCTGAAATCCGTCGCTCACTGCCGTCTAATTTAACATGGCCATCTTTTAACTGTGGTATCGCAATATATGGATAGCCACTTGCCTTTGCCTTAGGCGTTTTGTGATCACAATCAATTAAAGTTACGCCCGCCTCTTTAAGAGTGAGTTTTGGCCATGTGAAATCAGAACTCATACCCCAGCCCTCCTAGCTTCTGCCGAATTAACTGGTCCAGCTCTGCCCCTTTGGCCATTTGCTCGCCGAGCTTTTCAGTAAGCATCGTCATCTTGTCAGCAAAGGCTTCGTCGCAATCTTCCACTTCTTCGGCGCCAACATAACGGCCTGGCGTTAGCACATGGCCATGCTCGGCAATCTCGCTTAGCGGCACGCTGCGGCAGAAACCGGGGATGTCGGTATAACCATTTTCAAAACCTTCGATGCCTGAAACATCTTCACCGCGCCAGGCTTTGGCAGTATTGGCAATGCGGTCGATGGCGGCTTGGTCTAACTCGCTTTGCACGCGGCTGATCATCTTGCCAAGCTTACGCGCGTCGATAAACAACACTTCGCCTTGGCGCTGCTGCTTTTGCTTGGTTAAAAACCATAAACAGGCCGGGATTTGGGTGTTAAAGAATAGCTGGCCCGGTAGTGCTACCATGACCTCAACCACATCGGCATCGACCATGGCGCGGCGTATATCGCCCTCGCTGTTCTGGCTGGAAGACATAGAGCCATTGGCCAGTACAATGCCGGCACGACCAGCCAGTTTTAGGTGGTACAGCATATGCTGCAGCCAGGCGTAGTTGGCATTACCCTGTGGCGGCGTGCCATACACCCAGCGCGGGTCCCCTTCCAAGCTGCCGTGCCACCAGTCGCTGATATTAAACGGCGGGTTGGCCAGAATGTAATCGGCCCGCAAATCGCTGTGCTGGTTTTTGGTAAAGGTGTCGCCCGGCTCTTTGCCTAAATCGTAATCAATGCCCCGAATGGCCAGGTTCATCGCCGCAAGGCGCCAGGTGGTCGGGTTGGATTCCTGGCCGTAAATCGATACATCGCCTAACTTGCCGCCATGCGCTTCAATAAACTTTTCCGATTGCACAAACATGCCGCCACTGCCGCAGCAGGGGTCGTACACCTTGCCCTGGTGTGGGTCCAATACCGCTACCAGCGTATTGACAATGGACTGCGGCGTATAGAACTGGCCGCCCTTCTTGCCCTCGGCACTGGCAAACTGGCCTAAAAAGTACTCGTACACCTGGCCTAAAATATCGCGCGCTTTGTTTTGGTCTACGCCAAAGCCGATGGTGGAAATCAGATCCACCAGTTCGCCCAGCTTGCCATCCGGCAGCGGTGCCCGGGCATAGCGCTTGTCCAAAATGCCTTTTAAGCTCGGGTTTTCCAGCTCGATGGCGGCTAACGCATCATCAATGCGCTTGCCGATGTCGGCCTGCTTGGCGTTGGCGCGCAGCGCTTCCCAGCGTGCGCCTTCCGGCACCCAAAACACGTTCACCATTTTAAAGTAATCGCGATCTTCCAGCTCGGCCGCTAAATCGTCTTCGCTGGCATCGGCAAAATACAGCTCATCGCTGGGATCTTGCAACCGGGTTAGCAGCTCAGCGCGGCGCGCAGCAAAGGAATCGGAGATAAATTTCAGGAAAATCAGACCAAGCACCAGGTGTTTGTACTCGGCCGCATCGACGTTGGCACGCAGTTTATCGGCAGTGGCCCAGAGGGTTTTCTTGATGTCTTGTAGCATGGTTGGGTATGTCCTTATGTCGTGCATCGCGCACGCGCTTTTTATAAACCTGGCAAGGCTGCCAGTGATCTGTAGGTAATTTAACGCATTTAGAAACAGAGGGCTAGCTTGACGCAGTCAAACAAAAAGCCCCTGGCTTGGGCTGGTATCAACCAAGTTTGGTGTAACTCATAGTACGGGAGGGATTATTCCGGGCGTCCTGCCCTCCACCCCTTCGGGGCCGCTCTACGAGCGTTCAAATTCGCTCCCAGCGAATTTGTCGAACCGCAGGGTTCTCATCAAGACCTCGATCTCAATCATATTAAAACAAAAGGCCCACGCTTTTGGCGTGGGCCTTTTGTTTTAATATGGCGGAGAGGGAGGGATTCGAACCCTCGTTAGGGGTTAACCTAAACACACTTTCCAGGCGTGCGCCTTCAGCCACTCAGCCACCTCTCCGATACTCGCCTAAGCGAGCGCCGCTATACTAGGTAAAAAGCAGCTTTGTTGCAACTGTTATCTGTTGCCTGGTTGCTTTGTGCTGACAAATTAACCAGTTTAAGCATTGCCTTTTACCGCTACTTGTTGCTCTTTGGCAAAGTTGAGCATTCTATCCAGCGGTACCAGTGCTTTTAGGCGCAGCGCATCATCCACAAAGATTTCATGGCCTGTTTTATTCACCAAGGCAGCCTCAATGGCTTGAAGGCCGTTCATTGCCATCCAGGGGCAGTGAGCGCAGCTTCGGCAGGTGGCACCATTACCGCCCGTTGGCGCTTCGATAAAGGTTTTACCAGGCTCTTGCTGTTGCATCTTGTAAAAAATGCCTTTATCGGTGGCCACGATAAAGGTTTGGTTCGCCATGGTCTGGCTGGCTTTGATTAACTGACTGGTCGAGCCTACCGCATCGGCCAACTGCACGACGGAGTCTGGTGATTCAGGATGCACCAATACAGCCGCATCTGGGTACTGCTTTTTCAGCTCGACCAAGGCTTTGGCTTTGAACTCATCATGCACGATGCAGGCACCGTTCCACAGCAACATATCAGCGCCGGTTTGCTTTTGCACATAGTGGCCTAAGTGCTTATCCGGCCCCCAGATGATTTTTTTACCCTGGCTATCGAGAAAGTCCACTACATCCAGTGCAATCGACGAGGTGACCACCCAGTCAGCGCGAGCTTTCACCGCAGCTGAAGTGTTGGCGTACACCACCACCACTCGATCCGGGTGCTGGTCGCAAAAGTCGGAAAACTCTTTGGCCGGGCAGCCTAAATCCAGCGAGCAGGTAGCCTCCAGCGTAGGCATCAGGATGGTTTTTTCGGGGCTGAGTATTTTTGCGGTTTCACCCATAAAACGCACACCGGCCACAATCAGAGTATCAGCGGCATGGTGTTTACCGAAACGAGCCATCTCCAGGGAGTCAGACACGCAGCCACCGGTGTCTTCAGCAAGCGCCTGAATTTCGGGGTCGGTGTAATAATGCGCGACCAGCGCGGCGTTGTGCTGCTGCAATAAAGCTTTAATACGCTTTTTGTATGCTGCAGCTTCATGCTGTTCCAGCGGCATGGGCTTGCGCGGAAAAACAAACTGCTGTTCGTCAAAATACAAACTTTGTTCCATCGTGCCAGTCTTCGTTACCGATAAAGGGGCGACATTATACATTGATAGCAGGGTAAATGACAAAATTTGCAGGGGGGTTTTATAATAAATAGATAAGTGGTGGGTCATGATGGATTCGAACCATCGACCAATGGATTAAAAGTCCACTGCTCTACCAACTGAGCTAATGACCCACATATAAAGTGGCTAACATGTTGAAGCGGATGGTGGGTCATGATGGATTCGAACCATCGACCAATGGATTAAAAGTCCACTGCTCTACCAACTGAGCTAATGACCCACATATAAAGTGGCTAACATGTTGAAGCGGATGGTGGGTCATGATGGATTCGAACCATCGACCAATGGATTAAAAGTCCACTGCTCTACCAACTGAGCTAATGACCCTCGCCGCGGACGCATATCTTACTGATTTCATGCGTCAGTGCAACCAAAAAATCAGAAAAAGCTGGCCGAGTGCTCAAATTCAAAGCAAATCGCTGCTCTTTACAACAACCTGGCAACTTAATTGAGGCTGTCTAACCGCCCTTGCGCCAATCGTGCCGCCGGTGCATTAGCATGCTCTTGTGTTACCTGACGGAAATAACGCTTGGCAGCATCGGTATTATTTTCACGCTCAGCAATCTGGCCTAATTTAAATAACGCGTCAGGTACTTTGTTCGAGTCGCTGAAGTTCTGCACCACGCGCTGAAAATAGGTTTTCGCTTTCGATAGCTCACTGTCACGTAATACCAGCTCACCCAACCAATAATTAGCGTTGGCTGCGTACATCGAATTCGGGTAATTACGCAAAAAACTTTCAAACTCAGTAATGGCCGCATCATAACGCCGATCACGCAATACCATTTGTACGGCACGATCATAAGCATCATTTTCAGACACATCGGAAGAATATTGCGTTGGCGCAGGCGCCTCGCTGCTTTCAGTTGGAGTATCGGCAGTTGACGCTGGCCCACTCGCCACCCGCCGTTCTATCTCTTGGTAGATATCACGTTGACGTTGCACAATTTCTTCCAATTGAAAACTATGCATCTCGGTTTGACCGCGCAGCTCTGAGACTTCATCGAGCAATTGCTGTAATTGCTCTTGCATACGCATTTGCGCATTGCCACGAGCCTCTACAACGCGCTCCAGTGATTCCAGCCGCTGCTCTATGGTACCAGAACCTGCGGATGCAGAAGCCGCTCCCCGAGATGTACGACTAATATCGGATACTGGTGCCGGGTTGGCCCACACGGCAGCCGACATCAATGTCGTGGTGATCAATAACAGTTTTTTCATTGTGCAACGTTTCTCTTAGTTCAAGGTACTATTTTAGTAGGTCAGTACCGCACGACGGTTTTTCGCGAAACCAGCTTCGGTCCGTGACATATCAATCGGGCGTTCTTCACCATAGCTAACGGTTCTCATTTGATTGGAAGAGACACCAAGGTTTTGCATGTACTGCACCACTGCCTGAGCACGGCGCTCACCTAAAGCAATGTTGTATTCTGGTGTACCACGCTCATCGGTATGGCCTTCAATGGTGACCCGTACCGACGGATTGCTCTGCAGGAAAGAAGCATGAGCACGTAAGGTTTCAACAAACTCCTGGCGAATCGTTGCCCGGTCGAAGTCAAAGTAGATGGTGCTTTCCTGGCGCAGGCTTTCCATTTGCTGACGCACACGCTCTTCAGGAGTCAATGTGGGTTGAGCACGTTCAACCTGGACAGCATCTCGTTCTTGTTGGGCCTGGCGCGCCGCTTCAGCTTCCGCATCAGTAGCACTGGTCTGCGATGTTGAGCTACAAGCCGCCAGAGTTAATAGTGGCAGTGCAATCAGCATCCCCTTTAAAGCGTGATGTACGTTCATATATAAAATCCTTAGCTTAATAAATAGTAAGTATCATATTGTTATAAAAATGGCGACCATGCTGGAGATTTGACTTCCCCTTCAGCAGCAGGTAACCGGGCTTTAAAACGTCCATCCATAGAAACTAATGCCAACACCTGAGAGTTGCCATGCGTAGTACTGTAAATCACCATAGACCCATTGGGTGCAATACTTGGCGACTCATCCAGGCTGGTCGAAGTCAGTACCTGCATGTAGCGGGTCTGCCGATCCATCCGGGCAATCTGATAACGTCCACGCGAGCGGTGCACCATCACAATGGATTCACCGTCTGGCGTAAAGGCCCCAGATAGATTCATCTCACCTTCAAAAGTCAAGCGTCTTGTCGTTCCAGTTTGTAAATTTACGCTATATAACTGCGGATTGCCACCACGCTCGGAGCTGAAAATCAGTTCCTTGCCATCAGGCGACCAGGCTGGCTCGGTATCTATCGCCCGGTGATTGGTGACACGAGTAAGCTCTTTAGTGGCAATATCCATAATATAAATTTCCGGGTTACCATCTTTGGATAATACCATCGCCATTCTTTTACCATCCGGTGACCAGGCTGGGGCCCCGTTGATCCCTGGCGTACTGCTTAATACACTGCGACGGCCGGTGTAGATATCCTGAATAATGATCTGAGCC
>JAIUMG010000110.1 GCA_022565655.1 Alkalimonas sp. | reverse complement strand
AAAATTAAGTGGACACTTAAATTAGAGTATCAACCTGTGATCGCCGGACGCTTACAAAATAAACACGTATAAAACCTCTTGATTTACATTTAGATGCAAGGGTATGCTCGAAGAATTAAAAAAACTTAAGTGACGTTTAAACAGCAACTTGCGGGTTAATATCTTTTGAATAAGCTTTTGTAAGCCCATATTCTTAAGGTTAGGTTCATCTCTATGAAAAATATTATATTCTGCGGTATTTTTACGGGACTGGGTTCAGCTATATATCAAATAGCATTCCATGGATTTAGCGGAATGGATTTGTATCGATCTGTATTTATCGGCTTATTTGTTATGCTCGTTTATGGTTTTTATGCTGGCTTTAAGTGGATTATGACAGACGAGAATGAGGCGTGAGCATGGTTTTATTAAAAGCTAATTCAGTATGACTTGCTCATTACGCTTATAACAAGCATCAGCACAAAGACTCGCAACAAATTGCTTGCTTGTGTGGCGAGCGTCAAACGGCAAGGAGAAGTAGTGCAAGACATAGAAAAAATCCTCGGCTTTATTGTTGAGATTGAAAAGCTGAAAGACGTGCATCGAAAAACAAAGCCAGTCGGCCTTGATCGATTCGAGAACTCAGCAGAACACAGTTGGCATGTATGCCTGACAGCCTTTATGCTGAAAGACTTTGCCAATGAAGAGATAGACATCAATCGAGTCATTAAGATGCTGCTTATTCATGATCTTGGCGAAATTGATGCTGGCGATACCATTATTTACGCCAGCGAAACGAGCGAAAATAAAGCCGAAGAAGCAGCCGGTGTTCGTCGATTGTTAAACCTCTTGCCAGCTGGGATGGTCGATGAATTGATGGCGTTATGGCATGAGTTTGAATCGGGAGACACTGCTGACTCTCGATTTGCTAAAGCCATTGATAGGGTGCCACCTTTGCTGCATAACCTTCATGGAGGTGGCCATAGCTGGAACACACATGGCGTTACCAAAGAAAAGGTGTTCTCTGTAAATCAACGCATAGAGGCAGGCAGCAAAGAGCTTTGGTCTGTTATACGCACTAAGCTAGAGGGTGCTGTTGACGCTGGCATTCTTAAATAAACCAGACATTGTTGCAAACGCTTTGATTGCTGAAACTGAACAGGAGTTCGCCGCAATTGAAATTCAGTAGATTATTAACAGTCATCGGATTAACCCTGTGCCTCTTAGGCGTAAGCTCAGCCTATGTACGCGCATATACAGTTGCAGGCCCTTCAATGAGCCCGACATTATTGGTTGGCGATTTTATAGTATCCAACCATGCTGCATACGATCTCCGTTTACCTTATCTTGATACAGTTTTGCTGAAAACTGCTGAGCCACAAGCTGGTGATTTGATCATGTATTTTGATATCCCTAAAAATGTGATGGCAACCAAGCGGATCATCGGCGTAGCTGGTGATACTGTCAGCATGGATAATAACATGCTGTATATAAACGGTATCGCAGCAACACAAAGTGATGTGCAGCGGACGTTGTTTGATGCCGTAGCAGAGCAAAACGGCTTGGGCGAGCTGGTTGTCAAAGAGACCTTAGGCAGCAGGGAGTATTTGATCACGTACACCCCAGAGAAAAGCCCGGTGCATAGCTTTGAGGAAGTTACGGTGACTGAAGATACATACTTCATTTTGGGCGATCACAGAGATAACAGCGCAGATTCTCGCTATATTGGCCTTATTTCCCGAGAGCAAATTAAAGGCCGGGTTTTTCATGGCGCAAGAACTCTCGGCTCATATGCACAGTGAATACAATTTAAATACAGTTGGCTATCTTATTAATTTTCCTCACGTCGTTCGAGGCTAAATGAGGTTAAACATTCAATGGCTGATACAGGCGATATAGGCTCTCAACAAGCGAGTGGCATGCGCTGGCTTTGGCGCATCGTTGCGGTTGTGTCGATCATGGTGACGGCGTGTATTTTGCTACTTATTGCTGGAGCAATGCGCGATCCCACGCGCAGCATGCACGGCATGATAGGCTCGGCCATCTGGACAACATTCGGTCCTCATCTTTTTATGTTTGGTTTTCTTTGCATTGTGTTGAGTATTCTCAGTTATCGCTGCGGTGCAAGGCGCCTGTCAGCCATTGCATTGCCATTAGCTGTTGTTGCTTGCGCCGGTTCTGCTTTCATTACATTCAGCATTGTTTCTGCAACCTATTCGGCCGGTGGCGCTGCAAATCCGATTTCTGGTTTGTGGCTAAGGCCAATGGAAGGTGATGGGCCTGATCACGAAATCGTATTTTCAGAGGTCAATGGCCAGGAGCTGCGAGTTGCCATTTACAGAGCGAAGCAAACCGGTGGCGAAGCGCCGGTGATGATATACATTCACGGCGGCGGCTTTATGATTGGTTCTAACGTGGAAACGGATGCTGATTTGCGCTGGTTCGCCGATAGAGGTTGGCTAGTGTTTAGCGTTGATTACCGCCTATGGACGAATGAGGTTGCTAGTTGGGATTTAGCGCCTCAGGATGTAGCCTGTGCTGCAGCCTGGGTGGGGCAAAATGCTGCGGCCTATGGAGGCACTATTGAACGATTGGCGTTGCTTGGTGACTCTGCTGGCGGTAATCTGGCGATCAATTACTCCTATGCTGCAGCGCAGGAGCAACTGGAATCTGATTGTGCTGGCGAGCTTCCTATTCCTAAAGCAGTCATCGTACAGTATCCGGCCGTGGATCCGCTCGCTATCTACGAGCACGGTTTTCCGGTTCCCGGATTTGAGCCAGAAATGCTTGTGCGCGGATACCTGGGAGGCGAACCAAACCGGTATCCTGATCGCGTGCATAGAGTGAGCTCATACACTTATCTGTCGGCTCATGCGCCTAGCACACTTATTCTTTCACCGGAGAAAGACGGACTTGTACCTTCATGGTCCGTATACCGCTTTGCCGATTATGCTCGACTTGCGGGTGTAGACGTAGAACTGGTACGGATCCCATTTGCCAGTCATGTTTACAATCAGCTGGCATCGAATTCGATAGGAAATCAGGCTCGATTGTCTATCACAGAAAGATTTCTGACCGAACAAGGTCTGGCACCGATCACAGGCTCGCGCGCATCTGATTAACAACATCCTATATATCCAACACTTTAACCCCGCAAACCCCAAGTTTACCGCATTCATTCTGGTTCTGACTGGCCGGTTCTGGTAGCGTAGTTTTACTCTGTGCTAACAACAAGACCAAGCCATGTTGAAGAAAACTACGCTAAAAAAAACCACGTTAAACAAAACCATGCTGGCATTTGCCATTTCTACTGTATTCAGTGCCCAGGCGCTGGCTTCTGCGTCCGAAGCTGAGAGCTACTTTCGTTCCCCTTCTTTGCAGCAAAACCAGTTGCTGTTTACCTCGGAAGGCAATATCTGGCAGGCTGATTTAGAACAACTACGCGGCCAGCGCCTGACCACACACCCAACTGAAGAAGTTCAGGCCAGATTATCACCTGATGGTGAGTGGTTGGCCTTTGTGGCCAGTTATGAACAAACCCCTGAGTTGTATGTGAAGCCAGCCAGTGGCGGGGTGGCGAAACGCGTCACCTTTGAAAACAGCCGGGTGCGTTTGCAAGGCTGGACGCCGGATGGAAAGTTACTGTATGCCACTGACCATGTGGCCGGGCCGGCGAATTTCTGGTTGCTGAAAACGGTTGATCCAATCAGCCTGACTACCAGCACGCTGCCGGTGGCTGATGCCATTGAAGGCACCCTGGATAGCCTTGGTAAATGGCTGTATTTTGTGCAGCATGGTTTGCAGGCGACTGGCGATAATGCCCGAACATACCGGGGCGGCGCTTTGGGCGAGCTATGGCGTTACCGGGTTGGCTCTGAACAAGAAGCGGAGCAACTGAGCGCACAGCATCAGGGCTCTATTCGCCACCCGATGTACTGGCAGGGTCGGGTGTATTTTGTCAGTGATGACAGTGGCAACCCAAATATCTGGTCGATGCAAAGCGATGGTGGTGATCTGCAGCAACATACTCATCATCAAGACTGGCAAGTGCGGCAGGCGTATTTAAACCAGGGCCGGATTGTGTATCAGTTAGGGGCCGATATTCATTTGCTGGATCTGAGCAGTGGTGAAGATCGTTTACTGCAGTTAAGCCTGCAGTCGGATCGGCCGCATCAGCGTGAGCGTTGGCTCGATAAGCCACTGAATTACCTAACCAGTGCTCACTACGCTGGTTTTGGCGATCAGGTGGTGCTAACCGCTCGTGGCCAGGTCGCCATTGCCAGTCAATCACCATCGCGTTTGGTTGAAGTGGCTACGCCGGCTAACAGCCGGGTGCGCGAAGCTATTTTAAGTCATGATGGCCAATGGGTGTATGCCATTAGTGACCAAAGCGGTGAGTTGGAAGTTTGGCGCTATGCTGCCGATGGCAGCGATGAAGCCAAGCAACTGACGACAGATGGTAACGGCTTCCGTTGGCAATTGGCATTATCACCCGATGGCAATTGGTTGGCCCATGATGATAAAGCTGGCAACCTGTGGCTATTGAACCTGAACACGCTGGAAAATCGTAAAGCGATAACAGGTGGGGTTGGTCTATTTCCATTTGCTGATATTCGCTGGTCGCACGATAGCGAATTGATTGCCGTGACCACCGTGGCCGCTCGGCAACAACGTAGCCAGGTGTTGTTGTATTCAGTCAGCGAGCAAAAACAACAGCTGATCAGCAGTAGCAAGTATGAGTCGTATTCTCCTGCCTTTAGCCCAGACGGAAACTGGCTGTACTTTTTGTCCAACCGTCACTTTCGAGCCACACCGGGTCATCCATGGGGCGATCGCAATTTGGGGCCGATGTTTGACCGCCGTAGTCAGATATTTGCCGTGAGCCTGAAATCACAGGCGGCTTTTCCATTTCAGGCGCCAACAGAGTTGCCTGCCACGGTGGTAGAGGATGAGCCGGCCACAACACGGCGAGGCCGTCGGGCCGCTACCCCCGCGCGGGTCGATTGGCAAGGCTTGAACGAGCGTTTGTGGCAAGTACCGGTGCCGGCAGGCAATTACAGTCAGTTAACGGTGACCGATCAACGTTTGTTTGTGCGTGACTCCAGCTATGAAGCCAATAGCGCGCCAGCGCTGAAAGTGATTAAAATTGATGACCGGGATGCAAAAATAGAGCAGTACGCAGCGGCCATTGCTGATTATCGGGTATCGCATGATGGCGAGAAGCTCTACTTTCGTAAACATCAGCCAAATGGTGCCGGGCCGATGTATGTGGTGGATATCGGTGATAGGGAGCCAGCCGACTTAAGCTCGTACTTGCTCAATAGTCGGCAGTGGCAGCTGGCGCTGGATCCAAAGCAAGAGTGGCAACAAATGTTTCGTGATGCCTGGTTGATGCAGCGCGAGTTTTTGTTTGATACCACCATGCGTGGTCTGGATTGGGATGATGCCAAAGTGCGTTATCAACCGCTGGTAGAACGTGTTTCGGATCGGCATGAGTTGGATGATGTGCTGGCCCAGATGATGGGGGAGCTGGATGCATTGCACTCGCAGGTTCGTGGAGGAGATTACCCAAGTCAGCGCCCGACACCCGCTGCGGCCAGTCTTGGCGCTAGCCTTGAAACCACTGGCGATGGCGTGCGTATTGCGCATATCTACCGGACCGATCCTGAGTTGCCAGCTCTGGCTGCACCCTTAGCCCAGCCAGGGGTGAATGCCCGGGTAGGGGATATCATTACCGCCGTCAATGGCCGTAAGGTCAGCAATCAGGCTGAGGTGCAGCTGCAGCTGCGTAATCAGGTGGGTCAGCAAGTGCTGCTGGATCTAAAGCGTGGCAACAATCAGCTGCAAACCGTGGTGGTGCCGGTCAATGCCGGGCGCGATCATCAGCTGCGTTATCAGGATTGGGTGTTCCACAATGCCGCTAAGGTGCAAGAGGCTTCTGAAGACCAGTTTGGCTATCTGCATCTGTATGCCATGGGGCCAAATGATATTGCGAATTTTGCCCGGGAGTTTTACGCAAACATCGATAAAGATGGCTTGATCATTGACGTACGCCGTAATCGCGGTGGCAACATTGATAGTTGGATCATCGAGAAACTGTTGCGCCGGGCCTGGGCCTTCTGGCAACCAACCCAGGGGCAGCCTTACACCAATATGCAACAAACCTTTCGTGGGCATTTGGTGGTGCTGACTGACCAACTGACTTACTCCGATGGCGAAACTTTCGCTGCCGGGGTTAAAGCCTTGCAGCTGGGGCCTTTGGTTGGCATGCGAACGGCTGGAGCCGGCGTATGGCTAACCGGACGTAATGCCTTAACCGATCGAGGTATAGCCCGGGTGGCTGAAACCGCGCAATTTGCCATGGATGGTCGCTACGTGATTGAAGGCTATGGCGTTGAGCCGGATTACGAAGTGCGTAATATGCCGGTGGCCACCTTCAAAGGCGAAGATGCTCAGCTGAATTTTGCCATTGACTACTTAACCGGCAAGCTTCAGCGCGAACCGATCCCAGAACTACAAGCAGAGCCATTGCAACCAGGCCCAGCTGCAGACATTCGATGACCAGTCAGGGCAGGTTTGCTGCCCTGACAAATCGACAAGCCCTTGTCATAAAGAACTGCTAAAGTAATGGTATCCATGTTGTCGATGAGTCGTTAATGAGTACCAAAAAACTGGCCCCTAAGCGGGAAATTTTTGGTTGGTCAATGTTTGATTTTGCCAATCAGGGCTATACCTTGCTGATTATCACGGTGATCTTCGGCGATCTGTTTACCCGGGTGATCGTTGCCGATGCACCGGATTACCGCTTGGGAAATCTGCTCTGGAGCATCTCGCTCGCCATCAGTTATCTGATGGTGGTAGTAGCAAACCCAATTTGCGGCGCGGTGATGGACTATACCGCCAGCCGCAAGCGTTTCTTGTTTATCAGTTATCTACTGACAGTCGGTGCTACTGCCATGCTTTACTGGGTGGAGCCAGGCTGGTGGTGGCCAGCCATGCTGCTGATTATCATTTCAAACTTTGCCTATGCCATTGGTGAAGGCTTTATAGCCAGCTTTTTAACCGACCTTGGGCCACGTAAAGCCCTGGGCTGGATCTCTGGCTTAGGCTGGAGCCTGGGCTATGTTGGCGGTCTGATCGCCACCGCTTTTGCTTTGTTTTTTCTCGGTGATGTATCGCTGGAGAATTATCAGACCATTCGCTGGGTTGGTCCTTTTGCTGCCGGCTTTTTCTTACTGGCAGCAATCCCTACCTTTATCTGGCTACGAGAGCGCGGCACCAAACGACAGTTGCCTGCCGGGAAAAGCCTGCTTAGTGTGGCATTCTCACGTTTACACACCACCTGGTCGGCCATGCATCAGTTTCGTGATTTGCGCATTTTATTGGTCTCTATTTTTTTCGCCATGGCGGGCATTTACATCATCATCGCGTTTTCATTCATCTACGGCGCCCAGGTGATTGGCTGGGATGAGCAGGTGCGGGTGCTGATGTTTGTTACCGTGCAAATTACCGCGGCCTTAGGAGCCATTGGTTTCGGCTTTTTGCAGAGCTGGATCGGCGCCAAAATCACCTACATCATGACGCTCAGCCTATGGTTGCTGGCAATTCTGGCCATTTGGCAAACACCACAACTGACTCTGTGGTTCCAGCAATGGTTCAATGTTGATTGGCAGGCGCAGTATGTGTTTCTGGTGGCTGGGGTGTTAGCGGGGGCCAGTTTAGGCTCCTCGCAATCGGCAGCGCGTGCCTTGGTCGGTGTTTTTACACCGCTTGTTAAATCCGCTGAGTTCTTTGGTTTCTGGGGCATGGCCACCAAATTAGCCGCCGTATTTGGCATGGTGGGCCTGGGGCTGATGCAATGGGCTTTTGGTTTGGCGGATGCCATTTTATTCTGTTTGCTGTTATTTGTGCTGGCAATTGTTGCGGTGCTGCCTGTGCAGGAAGCGCGGGGCAGTGAGGTTGCTGAGCTTTGGCAGGATGAAGTCTGAGTGAATAAGGCGGGTGTTGCCACCCGCCAAAGCGATTAATCTTGTTGTTGCTGGTGGTACAATTTAACCCATTCGGTCAACAGCCTCACGCCATAGCCATTGCTGCCTTCCGGGTGAATACCTGATGCACTGGCAGAAAAGGCATTGCCTGCCATATCAATATGCACCCAAGGGGTATCTGCGGCAAAATGTTGCAAGAAGATGGCACCTGCTTGAGCACCAGGAGAGCCGGTATTGATGCGATCGGCAATGCGACTTTTCACGATGTTATCGTAGCCATCCAGCGGTAACGGCCAGACCCGTTCATGCACCATGTCGCCGGCGTCTCGCAATGTCGCTTCAATGTCGCTGTGCTGGGTAAAGATAGCCGCATAGGCGTTGCCTAGCGCACCTACTTTGGCACCTGTCAGGGTAGCGATATCGGCAATCACTCCGGCATTCAGATGCTCGCGGGCATACCAGATCCCATCGGCCAGGATCAATCGACCCTCAGCATCGGTGTTGCCAACTTCAATGGTGGTGCCATCGCCGGCGGTTACCACATCACCTGGCAAGTAGGCATCGCCGGAAATCATATTAATAGATAGTGGCACCACACCTACAACATGCACAGGTGCTTTCTGGCCCGCTAAGGCTTTGATGGCACCCACGACCGCTGCGCCACCCGCTTTATCGGTATGCATTCGCAAAATAGAGGCGGCCTGCGTTTTTAAGTTATAGCCACCGGTATCAAAACTATTGCCTTTACCTACCAGGGCAATAGGATCACCTTCGGCACCTTTCCAGCGAGCAACCAACAGGTGAGCTTTCATGTGACTGCCCTGACTAACGCTATACAAGGAGCCCATGCCGAGCTCTTTCACTTGCTCAGGGCCTAGTATGG
This sequence comes from Alkalimonas sp., assembly GCA_022565655.1. Lineage (GTDB taxonomy): Bacteria > Pseudomonadota > Gammaproteobacteria > Enterobacterales > Alteromonadaceae > Alkalimonas. The sequence continues at coordinate 1,160 of JAIUMG010000110.1, read as the reverse complement.
TGACTTCAACGCCCAGCGGAGTAAGCACCGTCTGAGCATATCGGGCAAAAGCTTCCGGGTAGCCATCGCTGCCAGGCAGATTAGTAAGCTCACGCGCGGTAAAAACCCCTTGAGCCAGAGCTTGTTTTTGTTCAAATGCTGCTCGTGCATCGGTGGCTAATGCCACCTGCCAGCTGTAGCGCTGAGCCGGGCGAGCTTCCGGTGAACTTTTGTATCGGTCAAACCGGTAATTCCGCAGTTCAACGCCATGAGAAATCGCTGCAGCAATGCGATGATTATCACCTGCATTAGCAATTAACTGGCTGTGTACATGCACGGTTTCTGCTTTGCTGTTATTGACCCAGCTGCTTAAGCTGGCTCCCATTTCTTCGGCTTTGGCTCGGCTAAGTTCAGACGGATTGCCAAGCCCAATCAGCAGTAAACGGCCATAATTTAAGCCAACCGGCGCAACGATTTCGAGCTGGCTGTCAGCTTTACCAGTAAAGTCGGCGACATTGATAGCACGGTTGATATGAGCTCGACTGTCACGGCTCCAGCCAGTTAGCCGAAGCTCACCATGCTCTTCAGGCACCAACACCACCAGTACATCAGCAGGTTGCATCGATTCGGTAATCGTGAATTGTGTGTGTAGATAGGGGGCATGAGTAGCCGCTGATACAGGAGCTGGGCTCAGTAATAAGCTGCTGGTAACCAGCAGCGTTCCAATGCTAATGGCAATAAGTTTTTTCATAGCAGACCTCAAAGTTGGTTATATAAGTTATTGTTTTTCGATACCTATTATTGGTAATTTTACGGTTTTTGCAAGCGTAACGGCTGATCAGTGAAGATCCAGTCGATGCCTCGTGCCGCTTCACGATTCATAATATCAGGATGATTGATTTGTCCTGTACCTACAGCCTTTCCGGCGTGTTGCAGCTGTTCAACCAGTGCGGCCGTTAGCAGCGCAAAGGAGCCTGCTACCGCGCCATGGCCGAGCTCCAAATTTTGTTTAATGATCGCTTTCGTATTGGTTAGGGCAACATCGACTAACGCTGCTGGTGGCAACTGTCGATAGCCTTCCAGATGATCAGGCTGCAGACTCAGCAGGTGGTAATCCACTGCCGGCTGCAGCTTTGACAGTAGGCTCTGCAATCGCTCGGCTTGCTGCTGTCGTTGTCGCC
>JAIUMG010000109.1 GCA_022565655.1 Alkalimonas sp. | reverse complement strand
ACTCTCGATTTCTGCCGTACCCAACCGGTAGCCTGAAATATTTAACACATCATCAACCCGGCCGGTTAGCCAGTACTAACCATCCTCATCACGTCGCGATCCGTCACCGGTAAAGTAGGTATTTTTATAGGTGCTAAAGTAGGTCTGTTCAAAACGGGCATGATCGCCAAATACAGTCCGCATCTGGCCTGGCCAGCTGTCTTGGATCACCAGGTTGCCTTCGGCGGCGCCTTCTAAAACCTTGCCTTCGTTATTGACGATCGCTGGTTTGACACCAAAAAAAGGTCGGGTGGCAGAGCCAGGCTTCAAATCAGTGGCACCGGGGAGCGGGGTGATTAAAATTCCACCGGTTTCCGTTTGCCACCAGGTATCGACAATGGGGCAGTTTCCAAGACCAAACTTTTCATGGTACCAACTCCAGGCTTCAGGGTTGATTGGCTCGCCAACACTGCCCAGAGTTCGTAATGAACCCAGGTTTGCTCCTTCAACCGGTGCATCCCCATGCGACATCAGTGCACGAATGGCAGTCGGTGCTGTATACAAAATATTGACGCTGTACTTATCGACAATCTGCGCCATACGCTTGACCGATGGGTAGGTGGGCACCCCTTCAAATAACACGCTGGTTGCGCCATTGGCTAACGGGCCATAAATAATATAGGTATGGCCTGTAACCCAACCAACATCGGCAGCACACCAGTAGATATCTCCAGGGTGATAATCGAACACATACTGATGCGTCATCGAGGCCCATACCATGTAGCCGCCTGTAGTATGCAGCACGCCTTTAGGTTTACCGGTGGAACCAGAGGTGTACAGAATAAATAGTGGGTCTTCAGCATTCATTGGCTCTGGTTCACACTCTTTAGGCTGCTTAGCCAATAGATCGTGGTACCAGACATCCCGGCCAGCATGTTCATCGACATTTTCACCAACATGCTTGACCACGATAACGTGTTTTACCGGGTTGTTTTTGCCTAAGTGGCCTAGCGCCAGGTCGGTATTGTCTTTCAGTGCGGTCAAACGATTGCCACGAGGCGCCTGATCTGCCGTAATGACCAATTTGGAGTCACAGTCCTGAATACGGCTGCCAAGCGCATCGGGCGAGAAACCAGCAAAGACGACAGAATGCACAGCGCCAATGCGGGCACAGGCCAGTAGCGCAACAACCGCTTCGACAATCATCGGCAGGTAAATAGTGACTCGGTCTCCCTTACCTATGCCGAGTGACTTCATGCCGTTGGCTAACTGACAAACGTGTTCATGCAACTCACGGTAGCTAATGTTTTTCTGAATACCGGGTTCATCACCTTCCCAATGAAAGGCAATGTCATCGGCTTTTTCTGGTAAATGGCGATCAAGGCAATTGTAGCTGGCATTTAGCACGCCATCTTCAAACCACTTAATGTCGATATGGCCTGGCTCAAAGCTGGTGTTTTTTACTTTGCTGTAGGGCTTAAACCAGTCAATGCGTTTGCCATGCTCTGCCCAAAATGACGCCGGATCCTGTACAGATTGCTGATACATGCGTTGATACGCCTCATTATCAATCAGGCAGCGTGCTTTAGCGGCAGCTGGAACCGGATAAAGGCTTGGCTGTGTCATAACGGTGTCCCCATGTTTGCTGTATTCATAATTAGAATCTATGTTCTAACCAATTGTGCTATAGAAAGAAATTAGACCATTGTCTAGCTTGATACCACAAAGAGGTCGATCTGTGGTCTGGTGTAACACCCTACCACTGTAACAACGGATGCGACTAAAGGCTAATTGCGGGAATGGCATTGCTAACCCACCCTTGTTCACAAAACAATCAACAAGAACATGATAGACTAGGGAGCACCTCATGAAACAACTACCCTTTGCAGCCAGCATACTGGCAGCAAGTATAACACTCGGGATGTCACAGGCTCAGGCATCGTTCACCGTTGGTAATACCGATATCAGCTTTGGCGGTTTTATTAAACTTGATGTCATGTTGAATGATACGCCAGATGGTAATTTGGCAACTAATATTGGTCGTGACTTTTATGTGCCGTCCTTAACGCCGGTAGGTGGGGAAGGGGAAAGTACCAAATTTGATATGCATGCCCGGCAGTCACGTTTCTTCTTTACCACGCAAACTCAGTTAGACAACGGAAAAACCATTGGAGGCCGGTTGGAGTTCGATATGATGTCGACGCCTGGTGGTGATCAGCGTATTTCCAATGGCTATTCACCAGGCATTCGTCATGCGTTTTTCACCTACGATAATTGGTTGTTTGGTCAAACCTGGTCCACCTTTATGGATTTAACTTCTTTGCCTGAAAGCGTTGATTTTGTTGGTAATACCGATGGGCAGATCTTCGTTCGTCAGCCTCAGATCCGCTATACACAAGGGAACTTTCAGTTTGCGGTTGAAAACCCTGAAAGTACCATTACTCCGTCACCTGCGGGTGGGCGGGTGGTGACTGATGACAACACCATGCCTGATCTGGTGGCTCGTTATAACCACAGAGCTGACTGGGGGAGTGTGTCATTGTCTGGCTTGGTACGACAACTGGCGTATGAAGATAGAGATCTTCAAATCAATGATCGGGTGATGGGCTATGGTCTGTCGTTAACCGGCAAAGTCATGGTAAGCGATACCAATGACATCCGTTTTACCGTTAATACCGGCAAAGGTTTAGGGCGTTATATCGGCCTAAATACTGCCAATGGTGCTGTGCTTGATGCCAATGGTGAGTTACAAGCCATCCAATCCACCGGTGTGACCTTGGCGTATCGCCATGTTTGGGATGAACACTGGCGTACTAATTTGATCTACGCCACGCTTCGTGTCGACAACGATGAAGCGTTAACCGGGCCCACTGCCACCAAGAGCACAGAAAGCCTGAGTGCCAATATGATGTACCAGGCCTCACGGCATTTGCAGTTTGGTGTTGAGTTTCGCCATGCCACCCGTAAACTGGAATCTGGTGTCGATGGTGATTTAAACCGCTTACAGTTTATGGCGAAATACGACTTTTAGTCTGAATTGCGTCCTCGCCCAAAGGCTCTGAAGTTCGCATATTCGGGGCGTTTGGGTATAATAACGGTTCATTACAGCCGTTTAGTCTATTTATGCCTGCAGCCGACACCTTAAAAGTATTACCCGCCAGCACCGAAGCCTACCGCATTGTTTATCAGGATGAGCACTTGCTGGTGGTGAATAAACCGGCGATGTTGTTAACGGTTCCGGGGCGGCATCCGGATAATCAGGATTGCTTAATCCACCGGCTGCAGCAGGAGTTTCCAACGGCTGCCGTAGTGCATCGGCTGGACTACGACACCAGTGGCCTGCTGATCATTCCTTTGCATAAAGCCGCACTATCGGCCATCAGCAAGCAATTTCAAGCCCGAACCATACAAAAACACTATCTGGCCGTGGTGAGTGGGCAACTGACCCCGGCAGCAGGACGAATTGATTTGGCTATTGCTCCTGATGCTGAACGGCGACCTCGTTATAAAATTTGCCCGGATGGAAAGCCATCGGTCACGGAGTATCAAGTGTTGTCGTACGATCCCCAAAGTAACTGCAGCCGCGTGCAATTAAGCCCTGTCACCGGACGCTCGCATCAATTGCGCTTGCATATGATGGCGCTGGGGCACCCCATTGTCGGCGATCCGTTTTATGCGCCTGCGGCGAGTGTCGCCAAAAGCACGCGTTTACTGTTGCATGCGGGCTGGATACGCTTTTTGCACCCAGTTGCATTAAACGAGCTGGAGTGTCGCTCTGACGCAGCGTTCTAACGAGGCTTGTCGCAGGGCAGCCTCCGTTTGACGGCACTGTATTGCAGCGCTAACAGAGGGCTGCTAGCATCATTCAAATTCTATTTTTACTATAAAGATAACAGGCCAAGGCTATGAAAAGACTCTTCATTGGATTATTACTGATAGGTTTAGCAAACTTTCCGCTGGCGGCTGTAGCCGACGCTGACCAGAAAATCGTTGCGGAAAGGGTGCTGTTTTTAGGGCCTTTACCTGCGTTGGCATCCGAGGCAGTGCAGCACAGTGGTAAAGCGGATGAACTGCGTCAGCAAGTACTCCATCACCTGGAGCAGCAGCCTGTTCCGGTTGCGGGGCGCTCAGCCAGTTTTATGGGCCAATCATTATCGTGGCGTGAAATGAGCCCTGAGGAAGCGGCAGCTGCCGGGCCGGGGATCTGGTTTACCCAATTGCAGCAGCAGGCATTTTATCAGGGGAAACTGGAGTTGGACGGCCTGGCTGCACCGGTTGCCTACCTTAACTTTAAAAAACTTGGTGATGGGGATCAACATCATCTGACACTAAATCCGGGCTGGCAGCAACTGGTGTTGTTTGTGGATGGCGGGGTTGAGCAGCAACCGGTTGAGCTGGCTTTACGTCATCAAAACTCAGCCAGGGCGCATTTCAGGTTATCAGCCAATGAACCCATCAATAACCGTTTGCTGACCAATGCAGAAACCATTACCCAGTTGGCATTATCGCCGGATACCAACTGGATGTTGTTAAGTTTTTCTGGCCGCTCGGATGCAACGGATACCGACCTGAATCGCACCGAGCTACGTGAACTGAACCGGAACCGCATCCGGCATAGCTGGTCCAATCAGGCGATCAGTCGAGCACAGTTTAGCCCGAATAATGAATGGCTAAGCTACATCTCTGGGAATACATTGTGGTTGATGGAGTTAAGCAGTGGTGAGTTGACTGCGTTTTTACAAAATCAGTCAGGTATCGGACAGTACCAATGGACACCGGACAGCAAAACTATTGTATTTAGCTGGACTCAGCCAGATAAAAGCCTGGAGCAGGCTAAAGCCAAAAATTATCGGGCGCTGGAAGATCGCTGGCGAGGTTTTCGTGATACCAGTCGCTTATACCAGCTTGATGTTAGCAGTGGCTTGGTTCGTGTATTAACCCCGGGCAATGACAGCAGCAGCCTGGCTGATATACGTCAGGATAATCAGACTTTGTTGTATACCCAGCGCCGCTTGGATCGTACTGCAGCACCGCATGCGGCTACGGCGTTATTTGAGTTGGATTTAACCACCTTAGAGCATCGTGAAATCGGCCAGTTTCGGCATCTGAACCAGGTAAACTATTACCGTGACCGGCTGCTGGTCGTCGGAGGCCCGAACTTTGCCGATGGCGCAGGCGTGAACCTACCGTCCGATGAGTTGGTCGCTAATGATTACGATGGTCAGCTGTATCTGATGGATACCAATGGCCAGCATATTCAGCCGTTGTCGAAAGACTTTACCCCCAGCATCAGTCGTGTTGAGGTCAATAGCCGTGGCCAGATCATTGCGTTGGTCAATGAGGCCGATCGTTCTGCGTTGTACAGTGTCGATGTCAATCGATTACGCTACCAGAAGCTGGCGTTATCGCTGGATGTGATCGAGCAGTTTGCTGTTGCCAACGATCGGGGCGCAACTGTGCTGGCTGCCGGTTCTGGCGTTGCAACGCCACAGCAACTGGAGCAGGTTCGCCCTGGCCAGCGGCGAGCAACGGTATTGCACAGCAGTCAAGATTTGTATCAGCATATCCAGCTTGGTGAAGTCAGAGATTTCAATGTCGAGAACACAGAGGGCGATGTGATCCAAGGCCGTTATTATCTGCCACCAGATTTTGATGCCAGCAAACAATACCCAACGATTGTTTATTACTACGGTGGCACCACTACGGTAAATCGCCAGTTTACCGGCCGCTACCCATTTCACCACTGGGCAGCCAATGGCTACATCGTTTATGTCGTTCAACCTCGCGGTACCATCGGTTATGGCCAGTACTTCTCAGCTTTGCATGTCAATGCCTGGGGCAAGTACACCGCCGATGACATCATTTATGCGACCGAGCGTTTTGTCGCCGAGCATGACTTTGTCGATGGCAACCGGTTGGGCAATATTGGCGCCTCTTATGGCGGCTTTATGACCATGTATCTGGCCACGCAAACCGATATGTTTGCTGCTTCCGTATCCCATGCAGGGATCAGTGCACTAAGCTCGTACTGGGGGCAGGGCTGGTGGGGGTTCCTGTATTCAGGCATTGCCAGCCGAGACAGTTTCCCCTGGAATAACCAGGAGTTGTATATTGGACAAAGCCCGTTGTACATGGCCGATAAGATCAATACCCCGCTGTTATTGATCACAGGCGATTCCGACGTCAATGTTCCCGCAGGTGAATCTCAGCAAATGTTCACTGCGCTTAAGTTGCTTGGGCGAGAAGTCGCTTTAGTGGAAATACCTGGCGAAGATCATCACATCATTGATCGGGAAAAACGTTACGTCTGGTGGGATCACTTACTGGCCTGGTTCGATTTGCATTTGAAAAATGAAACGGAATGGTGGCAGCATTTGAGTCATTAAGTGAACTATCTGGCTAGCTATGATTAAATGTTAATTTGTGTCGATAAAGTTTACATTGAAAGCTCTTAAGTGTGCCTTTTGTTTTTAAGTTGCTGTTTTAATTGTCTTTTAATTTATGGAACATTCTTTGCTTACTAGTGCAGTGCTGAAATTAATTCGCACACAAAGGAATGAAACATGACAACTAAAACGATGCAAAAAACTTTACTTAACTCAGCTTTGGTCGCAGCCCTGGCTTTTGCAGGCTCGGCTTCAGCGTCTTTATTTGATGCTGGCTTACCGGCAGGTTGGGACTGTGAAGGCACCTGTGGTGCTATTGGCGCAGATGGCGATGTCATTGCACCTCCTACAGGATCCAGCCAGTATGGGTATGTCGTCACGACCAATGGCTCTACTGGCCTCGGCTTAAACATTGGCAATGGCAGTGAAACTAATGGGTCGGCACTAAGATCAAACCTCTTTTCAGCGCAGGATGGCGATGAGCTAAACTTTGTATTCAATTACATTTCATCGGATGGTGCTGGTTACGCGGACTACGCCTGGGCACGATTGTTGAATGAAATGAATGAAGAAGTCGCTATTTTATTTACTGCCCGAACCACCAATGATGGCAGTATCGTACCAGGCTTTGATATGCCGGATCCAACCGCCACCTTGAATCCGGATTCGGTGGTCATGAACCCAGGTGCGCCGAATTGGTCACCACTTGGCTCAGACAGTGGCAGATGCTTCAGTGCAGGCTGTGGCTACACAGGCTGGATTGAGTCCAGTTATAACATTCTTTCCGCGGGTAACTACTTCCTGGAATTTGGTGTAGTGAACTGGACTGATACATCTTACCAATCTGGCTTAGCCTTTGATGGCATTACCGTGGGCGGCAACCCGATCGATAGCAACCCGGTTCCGGTGCCAGCAACATTGGGTCTGCTTGGTTTAGGTTTGCTTGGCCTACGTTTAAGCCGTCGGCAGAAGTAACTTTTAATACCGCATTATGGCAAAAGGCAGGTTATCTAACCTGCCTTTTTTGTGGTACAAAGCGCCATAGCTGCAGTATGGCAAAGAGAAGTATGCCGCTAATGACGCCATAAAGGTGCGCATCAATCGCCACGTTTGCAGCAATCAGTTGCGCCAGTTCTGGATCCGGGCCTTGCCATTGCTCGTAGGCGACTTTGCCGAGTGTTAGGGCTAGCAGCAGCCAGCCTGTCATCATCTTTGCTCGTATATCATACAAAGCCCCTAATACCACCATGGCATGCAAGCTACCGGATAAGCCGATGTAGTCATCAAGCTCGGGTACCAGGTATAAAATCAGCAGACTGCACAGCAGCGACGTCGCCAGTAACACCATGATGTAACGCCAGGCATGGAAATGAATGTGATGCAGCAGCCAAAGAACACTGAAACCGCCAAGGTTAAGCAGCAAGTGCCAGACATTGCTGTGGACAAAATTGGCGGAGATTAAGCGCCAAATCTCGCCATTGAGGATGAGGTGGCGTTGAAAGTTCAGCTGTAACAATGCTGGCTCGGGCAGAGCATGCAACGCAAATAACAATAGAGCCATCAGGCCGGGGGCGAGCCCCAGTTGTAGTATGGTCAGTGTGTGTTTTGAGTGTAAGTGTTTATTCATGCCTGCATACTAGTCAGACTTTGGTGTCATGTCACCTAGATCTTGATTGATCTTTTATCTGGTTCTGGTTAGGGTAAACGCAACTCTGCTTTGTTCCAGGTTGTTATGAAACGTCAACTTTTCTTATCTTTACTTGCATGTTCAGCTTCTTTTGCCTTGGCTGCTACTAGTTCAGCACCTGAACAGGCTGATCGTGAACCAGAGGCGGCCACGGGGATCTATCAGCAAGCACTGGTGCAGGCCAGTGATTACATGGTGGCTGCTGCCCACCCCTTAGCAGCTCAGGCGGGTACAAGCATTCTGGCTCAAGGTGGTAGTGCCATGGATGCCGCTGTAGCTGTGCAGCTGGTGCTTGGCTTGGTTGAGCCACAAAGCTCCGGCATTGGCGGTGGTGCTTTTATATTGCACTGGGACCAGGCTGAGCAACATATGACCACCTTTGATGGGCGGGAAACCGCACCCAAGTCTGCAGATGGCAGTCTGTTTATGCACGGAGATACTGCTATGCCCTGGCGTGAAGCTTATGTTGGCGGGAAGTCGGTCGGCGTGCCCGGCTTATTTGCCTCGCTGTATAAGGCTCATCAGCGCTATGGCGTGTTGCCATGGGCAGATTTATTTACCGACGCAATAACGTTGGCTGAAGAGGGTTTTCCGGTGTCTGATCGTATGGCCGCCCAATTAGCTGTTGGTTGGAATCGTGGTATTGAGCATAGCGAAGCAGCCAGCCATTATTTTTACCCTGAGGGACAGCCATTGCAAGCAGGTGAGATCATCACCAATCAAGCCTACGCTAAGGTGTTGCGTCAAGTCGCTACAGAAGGGCCAAAGGCTTTTTACCATGGCGACAATGCCACCGCGCTAGTGCAGACGGTACAGCAGGCTAAAGTCAATGCCGGCCAATTGTCCCTGACCGACCTGGCTGAGTACTCGGCTGTAGAGCGTGCTCCTGTGTGTGGTCGTTATCGCAGTTATCGCATCTGTGGGATGCCACCACCGAGCTCTGGTGGTGTGGCTGTATTGCAAATTCTGGGCTTGCTGGAGCGCTTTGATATGGCAGAGCTGGCACCTGATAGTCTTGCAGCAATACACTTGTTTAGTCAGGCATCTCAGTTGGCTTTTGCCGATCGTGACCATTACCTGGCTGATGCTGACTTTGTCGAGGTACCTGCCGATGAGCTGGTACATCCTGCCTACTTGGCGCAGCGAAGCACACTAATCAGCCCCACTAAAGCATTCACCGCTGTTGCAGCTGGCCAGCCGGTTCAGGATCTTGCTCGTCTCAGTAACGCCAGCCCAGAGCTGCCTAACACCTCGCACTTTTCTATTGTTGATGGCAAGGGCAATGCGGTTAGCTTAACCTCCAGCATCGAGAATGTGTTTGGCTCTGGCTTAATGGTCAATGGTTACCTGTTGAATAATCAGCTTACTGACTTTTCCTTGTCACCAGAACTAGACGGACATCTGGTAGCAAATCGGGTCGAAGGGGGCAAGCGACCGCGTTCATCCATGGCACCGGTGATGGTGTTTGATGAAGAAGGCGCGTTGCGTTTTGTGTTGGGTTCGCCGGGGGGCAGCCGAATCATTAACTATGTTGCCCAGACGTTGGTGGCTTTGATTGACTGGCAACTGGACATACAGTCTGCTATTAATTTAGCCAAGATAACACATCGTAATGATTTTCTGGCTTTAGAGAAAGGCACTGCCATTACTGAGCATCAAACCGCACTGGAGCAGATGGGGCACCAGGTCAGAGTGATCGATCTGAATAGTGGTTTGCATGGCATTGTGATTACAACTTCTGGTTTGCAAGGTGGGGCAGACCCTCGCCGTGAAGGCCAGGTACTGGGGAATTAGGAGCACATTATGAGCCAGGTTAAATCAGCTATAGAACGTAATGTGTTGTGACTGACACTTCAACGGCCCGACAAAAAAAATGCCCTAAACCAACAAATGTACAATCAGTTAGCTGAAGCCTTACAGCATGCAGCTGAAGACGACGCCAATCATGTGGTGTTGCTGCAAGGTCAGCATGATTGCTTTACTGCCGCCAATGATCGTCAAGAAGTTATTGATGGTGGCGTTTTAAAC
>JAIUMG010000108.1 GCA_022565655.1 Alkalimonas sp. | reverse complement strand
CAGCTCAATGCCGTCGATCAGATCCAGCGGATCAATGACATTGCCTTTTGATTTTGACATCTTGTCGCCGTTTTCATCACGGATCAGGCCAGTGACATAGACGGTTTTAAACGGCACCTGAGGTTTGCCTTGCTCATCTTTTAACAGATGCATGGTCATCATGATCATGCGGGCAACCCAAAAGAAGATGATATCAAAGCCCGTGACCAACACATTGGTCGGGTGAAAACGTGCCAGCTCGGGCGTTTGCTCCGGCCAACCCAGCGTTGAGAAAGTCCACAGACCAGAGCTAAACCAGGTGTCCAGTACGTCTTCGTCTTGACGCAGCGCCACGCTGTCATCAATACCATGTTTACTGCGAACTTCTTGTTCGTTGCGGCCAACATAGACGTTGCCATGGTCGTCGTACCAAGCAGGAATGCGATGGCCCCACCACAGTTGGCGCGAAATGCACCAATCCTGAATATCGCGCATCCAGCTGAAGTACATATTTTCGTACTGCTTGGGCACAAACTGAATGTCGCCATTTTCCACCGCTTCAATCGCCGTTTTGGCCAGCGGAGCTGTGCGGACATACCACTGATCGGTCAGCAAGGGTTCAATCACCACCCCACTGCGATCGCCATAGGGCAGGGTATTGGTGTGGGCTTCAACTTTGTCCAGTAAGCCGGCTTCATCCAAAGCGGCAACAATGGCTTTACGGGCAGCAAAGCGATCCAGCCCCTGATATTCCGCCGGGATCGCAGCTTGCTGCTCAGCATTGACTTCGCCATTGCTATGGAAACATTCGCCGTCACTGCGAATGGTCGCATCCAGCGTCATCACATTGATCATCGGTAGCTGATGGCGTTTACCTACCTCGTAATCGTTAAAATCGTGCGCCGGGGTGATTTTGACACAGCCACTGCCTTTTTCCATATCGGCGTGATCATCGGCAATGATGGGAATGCGGCGATTCACCAGCGGTAGCACGACTTCTTGACCAATCAGCGCTTGATAGCGTGGGTCTTTGGCGTTGACCGCAACCGCGGTATCGCCCAGCATGGTTTCCGGGCGGGTGGTGGCGACGACCAGGTAGCTGTTGCCTTCGGCTGTGGTGGCACCATCGGCCAGCGGGTAGCGCAAATGCCAGAAATGACCGTTTTGATCTTTGTTTTCCACTTCCAGATCGGAAATGGCGGTATGCAGTTTCGGATCCCAATTCACCAGGCGTTTGCCACGGTAAATCAAATCGTCCTGATACAAGCGGACAAAGACTTCCTGTACCGCATTGGATAGCCCTTCATCCATGGTGAAGCGTTCCCGCTGCCAGTCGACCGAGTTGCCCAGCCGCCGCATCTGATCGCTGATGGTGCCGCCGGACTCTGCTTTCCACTGCCAGATTTTGTCGATAAAGGCATCACGGCCCAGCGCATGGCGATCGGGCTGGCCTTCGGCGGCCAGTTTGCGTTCTACCACCATCTGGGTAGCGATACCGGCATGGTCGGATCCAACCTGCCATAAGGTATTCTTGCCCTGCATGCGCTGATAGCGGGTCAAGGCATCCATAATGGTATGCTGAAAGGCATGGCCCATATGCAAGCTGCCGGTGACATTCGGCGGTGGGATCATGATGCAGTAGTTGTCTTTGCTATCGTCGGCACTGGCTTTAAAGTAGCCTTTGCTTTCCCAGGCCTGATACATGGCCTGCTCAATTTCGCTTGGGTTAAAGGTCTTTTCCATGGTGTTGGTATGCCCTGTGGCTCAGTCGGCGTTCAGCATTTGAGGCGTGAAGCCTAACTGGCGATAGTGTTTATATCGGGTCCGCGCTGCCGCTTTTAACTCAGCATCAGCCGGAACAAACTCAATGACGTGCGCAAAGCGCTGAGCAAACTCAGGCACAGTGCGGCTTAAATTAATCAAGACGGCGCGTGCCTGGCGCGATGCCTGCCAGTTGATTTCAACCGGGGCGCCTCGGCTCGGGCCTTCGCCTGGCAAGTTGTGTGGAATAAAGCGATCAGGCTCAAATTGCCACAACCACTCATCCAGTTGCAAGGCGGCGGCTTCATCGTCCGTCAGCATCAGCACACGCTGTTGCTGACGATAATGTTCAGCACACAATTGGCAGGCCAGCTGCCAGTGTGCCGGCACTGCTGCAGTTTCAGCCTCGCTGAGATCTGCCTCTGGTTCTGGCAGCAAATAAAAACTGACTTGCACCTTAATCCTGATCCTGGCCGCAGCGATGCAGCATAAACTCAGTCAGCATCGGCACAGGACGGCCGGTTGAGCCCTTGTCTTTACCACCACTACGCCAGGCGGTACCGGCAATATCCAGGTGCGCCCAATGGTACTTGCGGGTAAAGCGCGATAAGAAACAGGCTGCAGTAATGGTGCCAGCGGCGCGGCCACCTAAGTTGGTAAAATCCGCAAAGGGGCTTTCCAGTTGCTCCTGATAGTCATCCCATAGTGGTAAACGCCAGGCCCGGTCACCACTGTTTTCAGAGGCGTTCAGCAGTTCATGAGCCAGCGGGTTATGATTGCTCAACATGCCGGTGGCATGCTTACCCAGTGCAATAATACAGGCACCGGTCAGGGTGGCGACATCAATCACCACTTCAGGATCAAAGCGCTCGACGTAGGTCAGGGCATCACACAGCACCAAACGACCTTCCGCATCGGTGTTCAACACTTCGACGGTCTGGCCAGACATGGTGGTGAGAATGTCGCCCGGACGATAAGCATTGGCATCAGGCATGTTTTCCGCCGCAGCCAGCACCGCAATGACATTCAATGGCAGCTGCAAGTCCAGAATAGATTTCATGGTGCCGAGCACCGCTGCCGCCCCGCCCATGTCGTATTTCATTTCATCCATGCCATCGCCAGGCTTGATGCTGATACCGCCTGAGTCGAAGGTTAGGCCCTTGCCCACCATTACCACCGGCGCACTGTTGTCTGCCGCGCCCTGGTAGTGGATCACGGTCATCCGTGGCTCATTGACTGAGCCTTTACCCACGGCCAGGTAAGCGTTCATACCCAGGTCAGATAATTCCTGTGGGCCCAGCACATCTACCCTGACCTTGCTGTTGTTGGCTGCCAGTTGTTGCCCTTGCTCGGCCAGATAGGCGGGTGTACAGATATTGGGCGGCATATTGCCAACGTCTTTACACAGTTTGGCGCCAGCGGCAACGGCTAAACCATGCTCCACGGCTTTTTCACCAATGGTCAGATCGCGGCGGGTGGGAACATTGAACACCATTTTCCGCAGCGGGCGACGGGTTTCGTCTTTTTTGCTTTTCAGCTGATCAAACACATAGAGTGAATCCTGGGTGGTTTCCACCGCATGACGGACTTTCCAATAAGTGTCACGGCCTTTGACATGCAGTTCGGACAAGAAACAGACGGCTTCCATCGAGCCGGTCTCGTTCAAGGTGCTGATGGTTTTGGCTATAATTTGCCGATACTGGCGTTCATCCAGTTCGCGTTCTTTGCCGCAGCCGACCAGCAATACGCGCTCACTCAGCACATTAGGTACATGGTGCAGCAACAGAACCTGTCCTGGTTTACCTTCCAGATCGCCGCGGCGGAGTAAGTTACTGATGTAGCCTTCGCTGATTTTATCCAACTGCTCAGCTACAGCGGATAAACGGCGTGGCTCGTATACACCGACGACGATGCAGGCACTGCGCTGTTTTTCCGGACTGCCACTTTTGACACTGAACTCCATGTTAACTCCTGGTTCTAAGTAGGCCGACGATGGCTGCCGCAACCAATAAATGCAAAGGAACTTGGAAAAAAGCTCGGATTTTGCGGCGCTTTCGTCGATAATAATTGCTATAAACAGCAAGTTTACTCAAAAACGGCCGAGGTTTCAGCAAAAAGACCGGTTTTCAGGGGGCATTTTTTGATTATTTTTCGTTATCTGATCGCTGAAGTGGTAAAAGCACAGTTGGCGGTTTTCGTGATCCTGACAACTATCATCATGAGTCAGCGCTTTGTGCGTATTCTGGCTGACGCGTCTGAGGGCGATTTGCCCGCTGAACTGGTATTTACCATGGTGGGATTAAAGCTGCCGCAATTGGCACTGATCATTTTGCCACTGAGTGCTTTTCTGGGAATTTTTGTCGCGCTGGGTCGTATTTATGCCGATAGCGAAATGACCATTTTGCATGCTACAGGCGTCAGTGAACGCAAAATCACTGGCTATGTACTGGGCTGGTCTTTTGCGCTGGCACTTGGGGCTGCCTGGGTCAGTATGGTATTTAGCCCATGGTCGATGGAGCGTGAATACCAACTGATGGAACGGGTAGAAAGTGATGTTGGTTTGTATTCTTTAGTGCCTGGGAGGTTTCAGCAGACCTCCAATGAGCGGGCGGTGCTGTTTGTGCATGATATCAGCCGGGGCAATGGTGATTTGTCGAAAGTCTTTGTTGCTCAAAGCGAACTTAAAGATGGCAAAATGCAGCACTCCATTGTGTATGCCAAAAGTGGTGCAGTTCAGGATGATCCGTCCGGGGCACAACAATTGGTATTGGAGCAGGGACGGCGTTATTCAGGCCAAATCCAGCAGCCGCCGTTTGAAGTGATCGAGTTTGGTCGTTACCAGCTGCAGATCCGTGAGCAGGAGGTAGAGCACCGCCGCCGTAAGCTGAGTAGCTTATCAACGCTTGAATTATTGCAGCAACAGCATGATCCTGAAGCCATTGCCGAGTGGCATTGGCGTATAGCCGTCCCCTTGTCCATTGTCTTACTGGCGATGATTGCGGTGCCACTAAGCCGGGTCAACCCACGCCAGGGAAAATTTGGCCGTTTACTGCCAGCGCTGGGATTGTATCTGGGGTATTACATGCTGTTGATAGTCACCCGTTCAGCGCTTGAAAATGGCCAAATGCCTGGCTGGCTTGGTATGTGGTGGATCCATCTGATTGCCTTGCTGTTGGGACTGATGTTGCTGTTGCAACAACACCCCGTGGTTCGTCGCTGGCAGCGTAAGCTGAAAGCCGGAGGTGCCGCATGATCCGTATTCTTGATCTGTACCTTGGTAAAAGTATCGCCATGGCAACCGCCTTGACGCTGGTGGTGCTGATGATCCTGTCCGGTTTATTTCGCTTTCTGGACCAGCTGCGGGCCATTGGACGCGGTGATTACGATAGCTTGCATGCAGTGTTGTTCAGCTTGTATAGCATGCCAGGTGATTTGGTGCTGTTTTTTCCGATGGCGGCCTTAATTGGCGGCTTGGTTGGTTTGGGCTTGCTGGCCAGCAATAGTGAGCTGGTGGTGATGCAGGCGGCCGGGTTGTCCCGCTTGAACATTATTAACGCCGTGATGAAAACTGCCGTGGTAATGATGTTGCTGGTGATGGCTGTCGCCGAGTGGGGGGCCCCAGTGACCGACCGGACTGCCCGCGAGTTGCGTATAAAAGCGATTTCTGGTGGTAATTTGTTTGCGGTGCAACAAGGGTTATGGGCCAAAGATGGTGATGATTTTGTCAACATCAAGGAAGTGAAAGACAGTGGTGATTTAGCCGGGGTCGCGATTTATGAGTTTAGTGATGATTTACGGCTTGAAGCCATTGTCTATGCTGACTCAGCTAGCTTCAAGCAGGATGTCTGGCAGCTGCGTGATGTCAGCCGTTTGCATTTTCATGAAGATCGGATAGAGCGGCATGTCTGGGCGGAGCAACGTTGGCGATCGACGTTAACACCAGATAAATTAGGGGTAGTGGCCATTAAGCCAGAAATGTTGTCGCTTAGGGGGTTGCATGATTACCTCGATTACTTACGGGCCAACCAACAAGATACCAGTCGTTACGAGTTGGCGTTTTGGCGCAAGGTGACGCAACCACTGACCATTGTTGCCATGCTCTTGCTGGCTTTATCTTTTATTTTTGGCCCGTTGCGCAGCGTGACCATGGCAGCTCGCGGTATTATGGGCGTGGTCACTGGTTTTGCCTTTTACATGAGCAATGAAGTCTTTGGCCCGGTTGCCCTGGTGTATCAGATGCCACCCTTGGTTGGTGCGGTACTGCCAAGTCTGTTGTTTATTGTGTTGGCTATCTACTTGATGCGCAAGAAAGTCTAACCGACTGGTTTCTGTTTATAATCTGTTCAGGGTGTTGATCACACAGCATTTTTCCCTTTTAGTTGGCAGCCCGGCTTTGTACAATGCCTGGCGTTCATGACCAATCAACGGTGTATCGAAGGGGGAGCTATGCCATCATTGATTAAAGCATCTAAGCAGGGCTTTTACCATGCATAAAACAGTGCAGGCGCCAGCTGCTGTGGTGATGGTAAGGCCGCACCACTTTTGCTCTAATCCGCAAACCATGCTGGATAATACGTACCAAACCAGCTGTCAGGATAGCGACACGAAACAGCGTGCTTATGGTGAGGTGAGTGCTGCTGCCCGGCAGCTGTCAAAGTATGGGGTCGCTGTGCATCTATTTGATGATGAGCATCAGGCAACCCCCGACTCGGTATTCCCGAATAACTGGTTTTCAACTCACGCCGATGGCCAGCTGATCATTTACCCAATGTTTGCCCAGAACCGACGGTTGGAGTATCGGCAGGATATTATTGCCTTGCTGCAGACACAGTATCAAGTCTCAGAGGTGATTGATTATTCAGGGCTTGTGCAGCAGGAGCTTTTTCTGGAAGGTACCGGGTCCTTGGTGATTGATCACCACCAGCGCTTGGCGTTTGCTGCGGTTTCAAAGCGAACCAGCCCGGCTCTGGTCACCAGGGTGTGTCGGCAGCTTCAGCTGACGCCAGTCATTTTCAATGCCTACGATCAGCAAGGTGTGGCGGTTTACCACACCAATGTGATGATGTGTGTAGCCAGTCATTTTGTGCTTATTTGCCTGCAGATGGTACCGGAGCCACAGCGTACTGAGCTACTTGCCTGCTTTAAGCGAAGCGGCCATCAGGTGATCGATTTAAGCTATCAACAGATCCAGCACTATTGCGCCAATGCCATTGAGCTGACAGGAAAAGATGGCCCTTTGCTGGTGTTGTCAGAAACAGCAAGCAATGCCTTAAGTGCAGAACAAAGACAGATCATGGAGCAAACCGTCACACTGCTGCCTATCAAGGTACCGACGATTGAGTCTGCCGGCGGCTCAGTACGCTGCATGATAGCCGGCATTCATTTACCTAAACGCTGAGGCTGTATAGTTCATGGCGAAGACGGTCTAACGCGCCGTTTTATAAAGATTCAGCTGTTTGCTTTGTTCTTTGCTGATCAGCACCATCTGGGTGTTGGTCAGTTGATCCTGCAGTGCCAACCCCTTGCCCCAGCGAATAAATAGCCAAAAATTCCCCAGGCCAGCCAAGGCGAGTAGGGCGCGTAGTATGGCCTGTTGCAGGGTGATTTTCTGGCCATTTTGTTGCAGTAACAATAAACGCCAGGCCCGCATGCCCAGCGTTTGACCGGCCCGGACCCAAAAATACGCATAAAACCCGACTGCTGCCGACAGCAGATAGGCAAAATACAACCAACGTTGTAAACCCTGACCAAAAAAAGCGGCGGTATCTTCGTAAGCCGATAAATCCAGCAAGCCTGCTTTTTCCAGCCCGATCACCAGCCCAAACGCCAGGCCAGCCGCAGCCATTACCACGGCGCAGAGCACCAGCACATCATAGATAATGGCAGATAAACGACGGGCAAAGCCTGCCCTGGGCGCTGAAGCGTACATAGAAGTGACCTGAAATGATTGATGCCGCGAGTTTAGCACAGAGCTAAAGTCTGAGTGAATGCTTACTCCGCTTGATTGCCATGCAAGCGACGACGGAACCAGAGTAACACCAGCATCACACTGCTAACGACCACGGGTAAGCTCAGGCTCTGCCATAGCTCGATATTCAGCTCCGGCCACCAGTATTGCAGGGCCTTGAGACCATGCTGACAGAGTTGCAATGCGTAATAACTAATGGCGACCACCGACAGGCCTTCTACCATCGTCTGCAACTTCAGTTGCAAGTGGGCACGTTGATCCATCGATGCGAGCAATTGCTGATTTTGCTGCTCCAGTTTCAAGCTGATACGGGTGCGCAGCAACTCGGTCGAGCGGCCCAATCGATTCGATAACGCATTTTGCCGGAACACCACCGATTCACTGGTTCTGACCGCCGGAGTTAAACGGCGTTCAGTAAAATCTTGCAGCGACATCATGCCATCGACCGGCGTTTCGTTCAGGCTTTTAATGCGATCCAGTGCCAGTTGGTAATAGGCGCTGTTGGCTTGCAGGCGCGAACTATTCTCGGCGATCAGATGTTCAGTTTGTGCGGCCATGCGGGTGATCTCATCCAATAAGGCTTCATCATTGCCGCGCTCTTGCTCTACCCGCTGCGTTAAATAGGATAATTGTTGTTCCAACTCATTGAGCTGGCTCATGGCTTTACGAACCAGTGGCCACCCCAGCAAGGATAGTTTACGGTAATTGCCCAAATCAAACAGTTGCTGTACCAGCCGGCCCAGGCTCGCCGGGCTTAAGCCATGATCCTGCATCAGCATCCGGCCCGCTCCTTCGGCGTGTTTTTGAAAGTCGGTCCAGATGCGGGCTTTTTTATCCGCCAAAAAGCTGCTGATGCAGTGATCCGGGTTAAAAAGTGCCGCGCATTCAGTGTCGGACGTTATGCCATCTGCGGACACAATGCTAAGCTGGATCACCCGAAATACCTGACCTGGGATGGGATCAAACCAATTAGCAGCGGGTAGAAAATCCAGAGGGTCGTCAAAAAATGCTTTGCCAATGCCGGGTTTAATCAGGGTATAGCTGGAGAACTCACCGTGCTTCTCCCAGCGCAAAGTGCCACCAAACAAAGGCAGATTAATGTCGTTGTCGGTTTCTTTCAAAGGGCAGCCTTGCTGTGCTGCCAACGCCTGGATCACCTGAAACTCTTCACTGCGGCTGCTGGGGCTAACAGTCAGCACAAACTGGCACAAACGGCAGGGTGCGGTTAATGCTGGAAAGGTTCGTTGTCGTAACTCTTGATCCAGTGCATCGCGCAGCGGGTGATTGCGTTGATGAAAACGGGTCATCGTTATGCTCCTTACAGGAAAAGAAAAAAGGGAAATTGAGCATCAAACCTGTTGCGCCAATGCAGCAGAATGCGTGCCACTTTGTCTGTAACGTTAGTGGTATAAGGCTAGTGTGCTAGGTATCTATGGCAGAAATAGGATCAATTCATTGCGAAAAGATGATCTGAAGCTGGCTCAATGCAGTGAATAGTGCACAAGCAACAGGCAAACTGACCCGTGGTAGTGCATGGTTTGATGAAAGGTGCGAGGAAACAAAGCGAGTGACTAGTCACGTCGAAAGCCACTGACCCGGATCAGCTCAATATCAAACACCAGAAAACTATAAGGGGGGACTCCGGGCATACCATGAGCGCCATAAGCCAACTCCGGTGGAATATGCAAGCGGGCGGTCCCGCCTTCACGCATCAACTGCAAGCCTTCCTGCCAGCCAGGGATGACCTGATGCAGAATAAACTCCAGTGGTTCATCCGGTGCTAATTGTTTATCAAAGGTCTGCCCGGTCAGCAAGCGCCCATGGTAATACACTTGCACCGAGCTTAACTCCGACGGCTTGGCGCCAGTACCTGCGGTAATCTCCTGATAGCCTAAGCCTGAGGCGAGTACCTCCACCTCCGGGTGTGCCAGCATATCAGCCTGGTGCTGCTTATTTTGCTCCAGCCGTTCAGCCACAGATAACTCAGCGGCCGCTAGCCACTCGGGTAAACAAAAACAAACCAGTAGCACAAGTATTTTTAATACAGGCATAGCAGGCTTCAGCCTCCAGATGATTAATGCCGATGAGTATAAAGTATTTTTCCTGTGGTTCAATTGCTGTGGTTGCTGTAAAAATCAGCAGCTGATTGAAACTGTCATAATTTCGCTTGCACCTCGGCAATGGATTCGTATAATGCAAGGGCAAATCAACATCCCCCCGTGCCTGGGTGGCGAAATTGGTAGACGCAGTGGATTCAAAATGCAAGGTGTCTAGCATCGCTAAGTTGGCAAGCTCTTGACTTTTAAAGAGTTAAATGCAAAATTAAAGTGCAAGTTGCTTGCAAAGTTTTGCAAAGAAAATCTGAAAGACCTCCCGTGCCTGGGTGGCGAAATTGGTAGACGCAGTGGATTCAAAATCCACCGTTGGAAACAACGTGTCGGTTCGAGTCCGACCCTAGGCA
>JAIUMG010000107.1 GCA_022565655.1 Alkalimonas sp. | reverse complement strand
GGTACGTATTTTACTCACCAAAGCAGACAAACTGAGCCCCGGTCCCCGCAAAAAAGCATTATTGCAAGTGTCTGAAGCTTCGCTGGCTTTTATGGGCGATGTCCAGGTACAGCTATTTAGCTCACTAAGTAAACAAGGGCTGCCAGAATTGGAACAGGCATTGCGTCTGTGGTTTAACCCTGAGGGTGTCACTGCTGATAATGAGTAGTCAACGAGCTTAGGGTCTGTTTATCTTTGCTGATAAAAAAAACGGCCTCACATCGTGAGGCCGGCATAGCAAACGGGGAGAAGCTATTAGTTCAAATCAACAGGGTGTCCTCTACTTGAAGACGCTGTAATGATACTACAAAAAAATACTCGTTTGAAGTATTTACTCTATAAAAATAACCACTTTCCGCACAAAAAAACGCCCCACTGCAAGCAGTGGGGCGGCTAAATAAGCCTACTCTCTGGTGTAGAACTCTCGTTCAGACACTGAAAGATAGAACATCTTACCTCTGTACCCTACAGTAAATAGTCTAACGTCAGCTGCTGAAAAATCAAGCTTATTTGGTAAAAAAACAACAAAATAAAAAATAAAACCGAAAAACACTGAAAAATGGTAATTAAGTTACCGAAATAGTGGTTGTTGGGATATGGATAAAAAAAGCCCTGCCAAACTGGCAGGGCGAATGAACATTATGGGAGAGCAGAACACGTTACTTCTTACTCAGAGCAGCATAAATACATTAAGTTCATTTTTTAATGTGCCTGATCCCAATTATCGCCAATACCTGCTTCAGCCACCAAAGGCACATCAAGTTCGGCCGCTTCAGACATCACAGTAGCCAAAACAGAGGCCGCTTGTTCAGCCTGCTCACTGCTGACTTCAAACACCAGCTCATCATGAACCTGCATCATCATCACGGCCTGCAGCTCCGGTTTCTCACTCAGATAAGCAGCAACTTTAATCATGGCTCGTTTAATAATATCGGCTGCCGTGCCTTGCATTGGCGCATTGATGGCAGCGCGCTCGGCTGCTTTTTTTCGCGCGGCATTGCGTGTATTAATTTCCGGCAAATACAAGCGACGACCAAAAATCGTGCTAACGTACCCCTGCTCGTGCGCCTGTTTTCTGGTTCGCTCCATGTAGTCTAATACACCAGGGAAACGTTCAAAATAACGATCAACATACTGCTGAGCTTCCTGCCGGCCAATATCCAGTTGCTTGGCCAAGCCAAACGCAGACATTCCATAAATTAAGCCAAAATTCACAGCTTTGGCCCGGCGTCGCTGTTCTCCACTTACCTCAGATAAAGGCACGCCAAACACTTCTGCTGCCGTTGCTTTATGGATATCTAAGCCTGCAGCAAAAGCATCCAGCAACGCTTGATCTCCCGACAAGTGAGCCATAATGCGCAACTCAATTTGTGAGTAGTCAATGGCCATAATCTTCTTGCCTGGTGGAGCAATGAACGCCTGCCGAATACGTCGGCCGGCAGCACTGCGGATCGGAATATTCTGCAAGTTAGGCTCTGTTGAGCTTAACCGGCCAGTCGCTGCCACCGCTTGATGGTAAGAGGTGTGCACCCGCCCAGTGGCCGTCTTAATCATTTTGGGCAGTTTATCGGTGTAGGTGGATTTGAGCTTACTGAGCCCCCGGTGCTCAATCAACACCCGAGGCAGCTCGTAGTTATGCGCCAGCTCCTGCAACACCTCTTCAGCAGTGGATGGTGTTCCTTTGGGGGTTTTCTTTAACACCGGTAACTGCTGCTTCTCAAACAAGATTTCCTGCAACTGCTTGGGAGAGGCTAAATTAAATTCCTGCCCAGCCAGCTCAAACGCCTGTCGTTCAAGTTCAGCCAGCCTGGTGGCAAGCTCAGCACTTTGCTCACTTAACTGCTTGGCATCAATCAGTACGCCATAGCGCTCCATCGCAGATAAAATAGGAACCAACGGCATTTCCATCTCTTGCAATACGTCGACCAGCTCCTTGCTCTGCTGCAATTGCGGCCAGAGTGTTTGATGCAAACGCATCGTTACATCCGCATCCTCAGCGGCATAACGACTGGCTTGCTCCATCTCTATTTGATTGAACGTCAACTGCTTCACACCTTTACCAGCAATATCGGTAAAGCTGATGGTGTTGTGCCCCAGGTACTTTAACGCCAGATTATCCATATCGTGCCGGGATCCCACGCTGTTTAACACATAGGATTCCAGCATGGTGTCATAGCGGATCCCTTGTAACTTAATATCATAGCGAGCCAGTACACTTTGGTCATACTTTAAGTTCTGACCAACCTTAGCTTTTGCCGGGTTTTCCAGCCAATTCTTTAATTGTGCCAGTACCCAGTCCAAGTCCAGCTGCTCTGGAGCATCCAGGTAATCATGCGCCACAGGTAGATACCAGGCTTGGCCGGGAGCAGTCGCAAATGACATACCAACCAGCTTGGCTTCCATGTAATCCAGGCTGGTCGTTTCTGTATCCAGAGCGGTCAACTCCGCCTGTTCAATCGCCTCCAGCAGCTGCTGAAACTCCTCTTTAGTAAGTACGGTTTGATAGCCTGAAGTATCAAGCGTTATCGCTGTCGGCTCTGCCTGCTCCAGCTCAGTCATATCTGGTTGCTTGCTATCCGTCGCTGTCTCTGCCGTCAGCAACTCTTTAAGCCAACGATTAAATTCACAGTGTCGATAGCACTGCTCTAACTCAGCAGTATTCGCCGGCTGTATTTGCAAGTCGCTCAATTGATAGGGTAATTCAACATCGGCTTTGATGGTTGCCAGCAGATAAGACAGCTCCACCTGCTCTTTATGGGCGAGCAACTTTTCCGCCATGGTTTTCGCACCACGAAAGTTCAGCTCCGCTAGTTTTTCTGGGGCAGCAAACAATTGCTGCAAACTGCCTCCCCCTTGCAACATGGCGGTCGCGGTTTTTTCACCCACCCCAGGCAAACCCGGAATGTTATCCGACTTATCGCCTACTAAAGCAAGGTAATCAATGATCAGCTCAGGTGGCACGCCAAATTTAGCCTCCACACCTGCTGGATCCAATACCGTATTGGTCATGGTATTGATCAAGGTAACATGCTCATCCACCAACTGTGCCATATCTTTATCACCGGTAGAAATCACGGTGTGACGGCCCGCTGCACTGGCAGCTCTTGCCAAAGTACCGATCACATCATCCGCCTCAACGCCGGAGACACAAAGCAGCGGTAAGCCCATGGCCTGAATGATTTGGTGCAAGGGTTCAATCTGGCTGCGCAGATCATCAGGCATCGGCGGACGATGAGCTTTATAGTCCGCGTACAACTCGTTACGAAACGTGGGGCCTTTTGCATCAAATACTACGGCCATTTCCGTTGGTTTGTACTGCCGCAACAAACTTTTCAGCATGTTCACTACACCATAAATGGCACCGGTCGCCTCACCTTTCGAATTCGTCAGATGAGGAGGAGAGTGATAAGCGCGAAATAAGTATGAGGAACCATCCACTAAAACTAACGGAGTATCGGGGTGATTTGCCATGATGCATCCTAATCAAGTGCTGCAAAAAACAGCGTTTGGTAATGGTGATGTAGCGATCATACTATAGTATCGAAACCGGACCTAGCGTATCGGCGGCAGCTGCTGCTCTAATGCAGTCTTGTAGCTACTAAGCAACAATAAGCTGTGGATAACTGTGTGCAAAAGATTTATTCTGGGTAACAGAAGCACCCAACATAATCCGGACGGATGTCGAGTAAGTGATTGATTTTAAAATGTATTAAAAGGGAAAACTGCTGGAACCCTTGTTGTTTTTTTTATATTCCATCGTGTGGAAAAACTTTTATTGGAAGCATAATGCTTGCCAGAAAAACCAGCGGACTATTTGCCAGCGGTGGAATAGACTATCACACTATCAAGGATAAAACAGAGCAAAACTATAAAAAATTTTCGTTTAAAAAAACCGGTTTAAGAATCGATTGGTATAAGCCAGTATGGGTACCTGCTGGCGACTATTTTTGGAGGTTATCATGAAGCATGTGGCAGTTATTTTAAGTGGGTGTGGCGTCTATGATGGGGCCGAAATTCACGAATCGGTCCTGACTTTATTGCACCTGGAACAGCAGCAAGCAACCTATCAATGTTTTGCGCCTGATATAGCACAACACCATGTCATTAATCATCTCACAGGGGAGGAAAGCAGCGAGCAGCGCAACGTGTTGATCGAAGCCGCTCGTATTGCCCGAGGTCAAATTGAACCCTTATCCCGTTTAGATGCAGACGACTTTGATGCCGTGGTTCTGCCCGGAGGCTTTGGTGCTGCGAAAAACTTAACCGACTTTGCTTTTGCAGGAGCCAATGCTCAGGTGCTTGCGGAGTTACAACAAGCGTTATCAGCCTTCATTGCTGCACAAAAGCCACTTGGTTTCATTTGTATTGCTCCAGCCATGATCCCTCGATTATTTGATACGGCTGTCAGTCTTACCATCGGCAACGATCAAGCTACAGCTGAGGCTATTGATGCGATGGGCGGCCAGCATGTGAATTGTCGGGTACAAGATATCGTGGTTGATCATGCAACTAAAGTGGTCAGTACACCGGCCTATATGCTGGCACAATCCGTACTGGAGGCAAGCGAAGGCATTGAAAAGCTGGTGCAGGCGGTGCTTAAGCTGACAGACGCGGACACAGCTTCGCATCACGGGGCTTCCCCAAGCTCGTCTGTCTCGCTATAATGGCGCAAGATTTGTACACATATAAAACAGGACCAACAACGATGAAAAGAATCCATCTTGCAGCAGCCGCTGCATGCGCTTTGCTGTTCACGGGTCTGGCAAGCAGCTCGTCTGATGATGATATCCGTAAGCGTATTGCTCCGGTAGGTCAGGTGTATCTGGCAGGCGATGCGCCAGCACAAGCCGCTGCAGACACCGGTCCTCGCAGTGGTGAGCAAGTATACCAAACGGCATGTTTCGCCTGCCATGGTACTGGTGCTCTGGATGCACCTAAACCAGGCGAAGCAAGCTGGGAGCCACGCATTGCGCAAGGCTTTGAGGTGATGCTGCAACAGTCAATTGACGGTTTTGGCAACATGCCTGCCATGGGCACCTGCATGGATTGTTCAGAAGACGAAATTGCTGAAGCTATCCGCTTTATGATCGAAGGTGTCTGAGTTTTGCCCAGCCCGTCAGCATGACGGGCTGGGGTTTGCCCGCCTAACTATTCCATTTCTCGAATAAAAACCACTTATATATACAAAACTAGTATAACAAAGCCTCACTTTCATCCAGATGACGATTTCACTCTGAGCAAACTTTGTGCATAATGGGTTAGTTTCGTGCACCAAACTGACCATTATAATAAGAGACTGAGTTGAAGGATTTAACCAACAAAAATCGTGCGTTACAGCGTGCAGAAGCCAATCAGCAACGGTTGCAACAGTTGGCCGAGCGTTACAAGCAGGCCTATGCCATTCAGGGCGCTTTGCTGCAACTGTCTGAATTGGCCAGCACCATTGCTGACATGAAAGATTTTTATCCCGCCATTCATCGTATGGTGGCAGAGCTGTTGCACGCCAAAAACTTCTACGTGGTCTTGGTCGATCCGAATACCCAGCAATTTTCGCTCGAATATTTTTCTGATGAAAAAGATCAGCAAGTCATTTTACAGGTTCCATCGGAAGCCTTTTCAACGGGCCTGACTGGCTACGTATTTCAACAAAGTAAACCTTTGCTCTGTGACCAGGCCTTGTTTGAGCAATTGGTTACATCGGGCAAGATACAAGCTCAGGGCTCGATGCCAACGCACTGGATGGGCATACCACTTTGTCGCGGCAAGCAAACGATCGGGGTCATGGCCATTCAAAGTTATGATGCTGATAAACGTTACACCGAGCATGATGTCGATATATTTAGCCATATCGGCAGCCATACCGTCACAGCCATTGATCGGGTTCGTAGCAGAGAAATCCTTGAACAAACGGTTCGTGAACGCACCCGGCAGTTGCAACAAACCAATGCAGAATTGCAAAAAGAGATCAAAGAGCGAATTGCTGCAGAACAACTGCAAAGTTCGCTGTACCGTATTTCCGAGTTATCGGCCTGCAGCCGAAATATGCAAAGCTTTTACCGCGATGTGCACCAGGTATTGTCTGAGCTGATGTATGCCGAAAATTGCTACATTGCTTTATTGGATAGCAGTGATCACAGCCTGAGTTTTCCTTTTTACCGCGATCAATACACACCTGCTGCCCCTAAGCGCCCCATGGGTAAGGGCTTTACCGAGTACATCATTCGTACCGGTACCGCACAACTCATTGATGGTGCTGCGGCCTTGCAGCTGGAAAAGTCTGGTGAGATTACCCGTGGTATGGTGAGTGCATTGCAAAAAACACGTCACTCCACCAGCTGGCTGGGTGCTCCCTTGTTGCTGGATGATGAAGTCATCGGCGTCATTGCTTTACAAGCCTATGATTATCAATACGATTACAGCGTTCATGAACTGAATATCCTGCGTTTTGTCTCGCAGCATATTGCTGTGGCGATTCAACGCAAGCTTGCGACTGAGCAGCAACGTAAGCATCAGGAAGATCTCGAGCGTAAAGTCTTTGAGCGCACACGCGAGATACGTCAAACCAATTTATTCCTGCGCTTGCAAGTTGAAGAGCGGAAGAAAATTGAGGAAAAACTATTTCATGAAGCCAACCATGACGCCTTGACTGGCCTGGCTAACCGCCCCCGCTTCCTGCAACTGTTACAACAGCAATTCCGTCAGCGCAAACGCCAGTCGGATGGCAAATTGGCGCTATTGTTTATTGATTTGGATCGGTTTAAAGCCATCAATGATAACTTAGGCCATGCTGTCGGTGATAACTACCTGATTAAAACCAGTCAGCGTCTACAAGAGGCCGTTCGGGATCATGACCTGGTTGCTCGTCTTGGTGGAGATGAGTTTGTGGTCATGTTAACCGAAATACACCAGCAAATGGATGTAGAAGAGGTGGCTGATCGTATTATAGAGTCCGTCCGACAGCCTGTGACCATTGAGCACCACCAGGTTATCTCAGGCGCCAGCATCGGTATTGCGTTGTATCACCATGATTACCATTGTGCCGATGATATGCTACGTGATGCCGACGTGGCCATGTATCAGGCAAAATCTCTTGGGTCCAATCGTTTTGTCATCTTTAACCCAGACATGGTGGATACACAGCTCCCCCCGGAGAGGGCGGAGTCTAAAACCCCAAAGTCTGATGCTTTGCCTGAGGCTGAACCAGGTAAAGCAGTTCAGGCAGGCTAGGGCGAGCTCAGCTTTATCAGCACAGGCCCTACGATTTTTCTTTGTTCAGTAATTGCCGTAATCGCTCGATATTCGCTTTGCCCGTCATTTGACGCTGCTCAGCCGTTTTCGGCACTGCTGCTAACTGCCACTCCAAGTCGTCCTGCGGTAACTCATACAAAAATCGGCTGGGCTCAGGCCGGATCACTTCACCATACTGACGCCGCTCTTTGGCATAGGTAAAAATCAACTCCCGTTGCGCCCGTGTGATACCTACATAAGCCAGCCGTCGCTCTTCTTCAATATTATCTTCATCAATACTGCCCTGGTGGGGCAAAATACCCTCTTCCATGCCCACCATAAAGACATAAGGAAACTCCAGCCCCTTGGATGCGTGCAAGGTCAATAATTGCACCTGATCGGCCTGCTCATCTTGCTCTTGCCGCTCCATCATGTCACGCAGAGTCAGGCGAGTCACCACTTCCGGTAAAGTCATCGGCGCTTCATCATCTTTGCCTGCCAGCATCTCCACGATCCAGCGATACAGCTCATTGACATTTTTCATCGCCATTTCAGCCGCTTTCGGGCTGGTGCTGGTTTCAAATAGCCAGGCTTCGTAGTGACTTTGCCGGATCAGATCGCGAATGGCTTCAGCAGGCTCCTCCCGTTTGACTTGCTCAGTCAACTGCACAATCCAGTTGGCAAACTGTTGCACCGCCTGATAGCCGCGGACAGGTAAACGTTGAGCAAGCTCGGGGGAAAAACAACTGGCAAACATACTTTGCTGTTGTTCATGAGCCAGGGTACCCAGCTTTTCCAGGGTAGCAGCACCAATCTCGCGCCGCGGCACATTGATAATGCGCAATAAGGCATTGTCATCATCCGGGTTCACCAGCAAGCGCAAATAAGCCATGACATCTTTGATTTCAGCGCGGGAAAAAAATGACGTGCCACCAGAAATGCAATAGGGAATACGATTGCTCATCAGCGCTTTTTCAAAAATCCGTGCCTGATGGTTGCTGCGATACAGTAAGGCATAATCTTTGTAGTGAGAGCGATTGCTGAAACGGTGCGAAATAATTTCTGCCACCACTTTTTCAGCTTCATCTTCCTCGTGCTTACAAGGTAACACCTTTAGCGGCATGCCATAACCAATCTCACTAAACAGTTGCTTTTCAAACACATGCGGATTATTGGCAATTAAGATATTGGCCGCTTTCAGGATGCGCTCTGAAGAACGGTAATTTTGCTCCAGCTTAATCACTTTCAGCTGCGGGAAGTCTTGCTGTAAAAGCGCCAAATTCTGTGGTTTGGCGCCCCGCCAGGAGTAAATAGATTGGTCGTCATCCCCCACCACGGTAAATCGCTGCCGCTCGCCGACCAACAGTTTCACCAGCTGGTACTGGCTGGTATTGGTATCTTGGTATTCATCCACCAGCAGGTAACGAATTTTCTGCTGCCAGCGCTGCCGTACCTCCGGCTGATGTTGCAATAGCAAGGTCGGTAGCAGGATCAAGTCATCAAAATCAAAGGCATTGTAGGCCTTGAGTAGCTGATTGTACCGTTGATAAAACTGTGCCTGCAGCAGCTCTTCAGGATGAACAGCCTGCTGAATGGCCAGTTCTGGCAACACCAGGTCATTTTTCCAGTTGGAAATACGGCTTTGCAGCTGTCGAATTAAATCTTTATCGCCAGCATAATCACCTTCGGTCAGCTCTTTCAGCAGTGCCTTGGAGTCCTGATCATCAAACAAGCTAAAACTGGCTTTGTACCCCAAAGAGCGGTACTCTTTTTTCAGGATGGATAACCCCAGGGTATGAAAAGTAGAAATGGTGAGACCGCGGCAAGCTGGCTTTGGCAATTGGTGGCCAATGCGCTCTTTCATTTCCCGGGCGGCTTTATTGGTAAAAGTAACCGCAGCAATATGCCGGGCAGGCAGCTCGCATTGCTGAATTAAATAAGCAATTTTGTTAATAATAACCCGCGTCTTGCCACTACCGGCTCCGGCCAGCACCAGACAAGGCCCGGAAATGTAGTGCACGGCGTCATTCTGTTGTGGGTTTAGTTTCATTCAAGCGCCAGCGACAACCTTGCCGCAAAAAATACCGTTCATGACAGGCAGCCTATTTTACCGGAAATTGCCGTAAAAGAGCAGCGAAGCTTTGTTATACTGAATCAACACTCACATCCAGCACTGCACAGGACACCACTATGATTGATCCAAAGAAAATTGAAGACATGGCGAAACAAATTGGCGCTTTGATCCCCAGCCAGCTGCGTCAGGCTGCCGATGATATCGAAGGAAAAATAAAACTGATCCTGCAGCAAAAGCTGGCGCAGCTGGATGTGATCAGCCGCGATGAATTTGATGTACAGCGTCAGGTACTGGCCCGCACTCGTGAAAAAGTCGACTTGCTTGAACAGCAAGTGCAGGCGTTGTTGGCAGAGCAAACCCCTGCTACGTCCACAGACGAGTTGCCTTCATCTGATCAACAGTAGGACAGTCTCATGAAATTAACCTTGGTAGCACTCACAGCTTTACTGATCAGTGGCAGCCTTCACGCTGCAGCAGATCGTCTTATACTGGCTGGTCAACTGTTGGATGTGCGTAGCGGTGAGCTTCGCAGCCAACAGGCCATTTTAATCAAGCACCAACGTATAGAGCGCATTGTCCCCATCAGCCAACTGCAAGACCACGAGCGCCCGGCGGATGTCCTTGATTTATCGGATTACACCGTATTGCCTGGCTTAATTGATATGCATGTGCATCTCACCTCCAACCCGCAAAAACATGGTTATCGTCGCTTAAACGATACCCCAACCCGCCAGGCTCTGTTTGGCGTTACGGCCGCTAGAGCGACGCTGGATGCCGGCTTTACCACAGTGCGTAATGTTGGCGCCCGCGGCTTTGCCGATGTCGATTTACGTGATGC
>JAIUMG010000106.1 GCA_022565655.1 Alkalimonas sp. | reverse complement strand
CAGAGTATGCGCAGGCCAGATTCTTTGTGCTATACTGCTTCGCCGTTGCAGACCAAACCCGAACAACCAACGAACAAATCCATGCATCAACTCACCAAGACCGAAAAAAAAGCAGCAACCTCACTGGCTCTGATCTTTTCCAGCCGGATGCTTGGGCTATTTATGCTGCTGCCGGTATTTGCCATTTATGGTGCTGATTTAGTCGGCTTTTCGCCGCTATGGATTGGTCTGGCGATTGGTGCCTATGGTTTTACCCAGGCCTTGCTGCAAATTCCGATGGGTTGGCTATCCGATAAAATTGGTCGCCATAAAGTCATGCTGCTGGGGCTGGCCCTGTTTACTGCGGGCTCCGTGGTAGCCGCTTTGGCCGATTCCGTTTATATGGTGACCTTTGGCCGGGTACTGCAAGGTGCCGGTGCCATTGCTGGGGCCGTGTTGGCTTTAGCCGCCGATTTAACCCGTGAAGAGCAGCGCCCCAAAGTGATGGCGATTATTGGCATGAGCATTGGCTTGTCGTTTGCCGCTGCCATGGTGCTGGGTCCGATGATCGCCGCACGCTATGGTTTAAGCGGTGTATTCTGGTTTACCGCTGGCTTGGCGTTACTGGCCATGCTGGCAGTGCAACTAACCCCAAAAGCCATCAGCAAAGCGCCGCAACGTGAAACCCTTGCCGTACCGGCTTTGCTGGGTACCCTGATCCGCGCGCCTCAGCTTAGCCGGTTGAATCTGGGCATTTTATTGCTGCACTTTATGCTAACTGCGCTCTTCATTGCCCTGCCGCAACAACTGGTGCAACTTGAGTTTGCCAGCGCATCACACTGGCGTTTATACGTTCCGGTGTTGTTGCTTTCATTTGTGTTGATGGTGCCGATGATCATCATAAGCGTGCGTAAACGGCAAGAAGTTGGCTTTTTCCGAGCGGCACTGAGTTTATTGCTACTGGCGGCTTTATTGTTCTGGTTGGCGCCGCTGAACCTGTTGTTTATCAGCCTGGCATTGTTGCTGTTCTTCACCGGATTTAACTTTCTGGAAGCCAGTTTACCCGCCTTGTTATCCCGCTTGGCTCCTGCCGGACAGAAGGGCACCGCTATGGGGCTTTATTCCAGTGCCCAGTTTTTTGGCGCCTTTCTAGGCGGGCTCGCCGGTGGTCTGGTAGCGAGCTGGTTTGGCTTACCATCGATCTTTGTGCTGAGTGCGCTTGCGACGCTGGGTTGGTTGCTCCTGACGCTGGGGATGCAGCTACCCGGCAAGTCTGAACGGTTGAGCATTGATTTAACCGAAAAAACAGAGGAAGAATCACACGCCTTACTTGATCACATCACCCAGCTGCCCGGTGTGTTGGAAGCCACTCTGGTGCTGGCTGAGCGCCGCTGTTACCTCAAAGTTGAGGCGGGTCGTTTTGATTACCAGCAATTAAAGCCCTTGTCTTAACCGTAAATGCTGTCGGCTTCTTTTACAATTTCAACCTGCATTGATCAGTTCCTCCCTATAAGCTGTTGAAAAAACAACCAATCGTAAAGCTGGCATTTTCTATGCAATTCTATGACTGTCTCTGGGCATAACGCCCTCTTTTGCACAAAAAAAGGATGACAACGATGACGACCAAACTTAAAACAACCCTGGGACTGTTGGCAGGCGCAGCCTGCTTGTTGTCAGCTCATACTTTTGCAACACCGATTAGTGATTTTGCTTTTACAGTCGGCGGTGGCTTTGTTAACGATGGTTCAGCCACATGCAATAACTCCGGCGATGATTCATGCATCACTTTCAGCAATCAAGACACATTAACATCTGATTATTTAGATATTACTTGGGGCACTGCTAACGATGTAAACACTAGTGGCC
Source organism: Alkalimonas sp. (assembly GCA_022565655.1). Taxonomy (GTDB): domain Bacteria; phylum Pseudomonadota; class Gammaproteobacteria; order Enterobacterales; family Alteromonadaceae; genus Alkalimonas. The sequence continues at coordinate 8,364 of JAIUMG010000106.1, read as the reverse complement.
TTGCGATTGTTCATGATCACCTCGGGCTTGGATCTCTTACAGTAGGCGCTGGTTATCAGCAGATTGGTTCTTTTACCCATTCTAATTATGTATTGGCAGCGGGTAGTGATTATTTAAGCTCTATTCTAATTTCTGGGTTATTTCAATTATTTGACCCTGATGCAAATATGATTGCGGAAATTCCACAAGTTAATAATCTGGCATTTTACGAGACCGTGAACGTTGGCAATATCAATAATTGTGATGACCCATATCCAAATCCTCCAGGTAATCAAACCAACTGTGATGATGTATTTACCACAGAAATTTTAGCTGGTGCCTTTGATTTCACCATAGATAGTTATATCTATACCTTTTCTTTTGGGTTTGAAGCAGACGAACTCTTAACCGGTTTTATTTTCGATACTTGGGATTTTGGTGATGGTGAGGTCGATGTTATTCGCATCTGGACCCCAGAAAATGAATCAAGCACTATCTTTACCACAGCTCGAATTGATTTTCGACCCGTACCAGAGCCTGGTACTCTGGCACTGTTTGGTTTATCGCTGCTTGGCCTCGGTGCTTATGCCCGTCGCCGTAAGCAAAGCTGATACACCACTCGGTACAATAGCATTACCAGCATAAGAGACAGCCAATGGCTGTCTCTTTTTTTACGGCTCAACGCTCTTGAATGCCCTGCTGGCATGGTATACTCTCAGTTCATATATTCTGCATCAGCCCATACTTTATTCCGGCAGCCCAGGCGACCTTTTACCTGGTTTGGGTTACTCAGCTGGTTTAAACGGGACACCTTAGCAAGGAGACACATTAGATGGCACGTGGTATTAACAAAGTAATCTTAGTAGGCAACCTGGGTGCGGACCCGGAAGTACGTTACATGCCACAAGGGGGTGCAGTTGCCAACTTAAGCGTGGCCACCTCAGAGAGCTGGAAAGATAAAAATACCGGTGAGCAAAAAGAGCAGACAGAGTGGCACCGCGTGGTCATTTATCAACGGCTGGCAGAAATAGCCGGTGAGTATTTACGCAAAGGCTCAAAAGTCTATCTTGAAGGCAAATTGAAGACCCGCAAATGGACCGACAAAGACAACATTGAACGCTACACCACCGAAATTGTCGCCAGTGAAATGCAAATGCTGGATGGCCGCAATGAAGGGCAGGGCATGGGCGGCGGTGGTCAGAGCCAACAGGCTCCGATGCAGCAACGTGCTCCTCAGCAACAACCACAGCAATCAGGCTACCAGCAGCCTCAGCAGGGCGGCTACCAGCAAGCACCAGCTCAACCGGCGCAACGTCCGCAAAACAACCCACAACAACGAGCCCCGATGGAGCCACCTATCGATTTCGATGATGACATCCCGTTTTGATTTATCCAGCATGACCTTAAGCCCACGTCATGAGTCGTGGGCACGGCTGTTCAGCATCGCACTGTTGGTCTTGCTGGGTCTCTGCTGCCAGTCTTTACCAGCTGCGGCACAAGGTAAGCTTCCTCTCGCTGACCCGACACACAACACGCTACCCCAGCCACCAAGTGACTCACTGCAACACTACTTTCGTGAGCAATGGACCACTCGGGATGGCTTGCCACACAATACCATCAACAGTATTGTGCAAACCGATGATGGCTACCTCTGGTTTGCAACCTGGGAAGGGATTGCTCGCTTCAATGGCCGTCAATTTAAAGTATTTGATCGCAATGAAACCACCGGTTTACCCGACTCGGGCATATTTGCCTTGCATGCCGCAGCCGATAATCGCTTACTGGCTGGCGGCTCACGTGGCGGTTTTGTCAAATTAGATCATGGCAACTGGCAAGCCTACCCGCCTGCCGAGGCATTAGTCCGAGCCGTGCTGGAAGACAGCCAGGGTCGCATCTGGCTGGCGACTGAAAGCGCTGGCCTCTGGCGACAGGAGCCTGATGGCCAACGTTATCGCATCACCACTCCAGAGCAAGGCCTGAACAACGAAGCCATGTACAGCCTGGCAGAAGGCACCCATGGTGCTATTTGGGTCGGTACGGCCGAAGGGTTATTTTTCATTCAGCACGACCAAGTACAGCATATCACCATGACACACAGCCTGCCGCGTGGCCCGGTGTTTAGTATTGCAGCCGGGTATCAGCAACAAATCGTCATTGGGACAGAAAGAGGCGTCTATATCGGTGATGAACAACAAGGCTTTCAGTTGCTGGATAAAACTCTCACCATGGCGACGTCGGCAATACTGCTAGACCATGAGCAAATCTGGATAGGCACGGTCAGTGATGGTTTATTTCGCTACAATGAATCGGGCCTGGAAGCATTAGGTACAGATACCGGCAAACCCAATAATCGTATTCTATCGCTGCTCAAAGATCAGCAAGGCAGCTTGTGGGTTGGTACCAATGGCGGCTTGTTCCGCCTGCGTCACGCGCCATTCACCTCACTCAACCATCAGCATGGCTTAGCTGATGACTTTGTCCGGGCTGTCCTGCCTTTAGCCGATGGCTCGGTACTGGCAGGGACCAGCCGCGGCGTAGACCATGTCGAAAATTACCGTATTCAACCATTTGAACATCCATCACCGCTGTTGCGTGAGTCCATTCTAAGCATCGCGCAAGATGCCGCTGGCACTTTGTGGTTTGGCAGTTATACGCATGGTTTATTTAGTATCGACGCAGCAGGTCAAGAACAACACTTTACCCGTGAACAAGGCTTGTGGACCAATGAAGTCCGCGCGATTTTACCAGCAAAGGATGGCAGCCTGTGGATAGGGACTTCACGGGGGTTGAACCGTTGGTATCAAGGACATATGGAACGCTATGATATGGACTCTGGCTTGCCCGGCAACTACATCATGGCGCTGTATCAAACCGCCGACCAACGCATCTGGGTTGGAACTGGCTCAGGCGTTGCCTACCACCATAATCATGAGTTCACAGCCCTTGACTTGCAACAGCAAGACGGCGCGGAGTTTGCCTTTGGCTTTTTAGAAATCCCGCAGCATCAGCATCTCTGGATGGCGACCGATCGCGGCCTGGTACGCTATGACCAAACCAATGATCAACTTGCTATCATTGGTCGTCGCGCGGGCTTACCGTTCGATAAATACTTTCAAGTGGTACTGGACCAGCAAGAGCACCTCTGGTTATCCAGCAATCGAGGCATGCTGCGCATAGCGTTGGCGGATGCCAATGCATTATTAGCTGGCGAGCTAACCCAGCTAGCACTGGATCATTACGCTGAAGCGGATGGCATGCATAGTGCACAAGCAAACGGCGGCTCAAACCCGGCTGCTGCATTGCACCCTGATGGCTCAGTCTGGGTCGCAACGGCTGGCGGTGTCATCGTGACAAAGCCAGAAACATTAGGTAGCTTTAGCGACTATATCCCACCGATTGTGATCGAAGATATTCGGGTGGATGGCGAGCTCAGCAGCAAAGAGGCTTTGCAGGCTCTACCTGCCGGCACTCAGCGTATTGAACTGCACTACGCGGGCTTGGCTTATGTGATGTCTCAGCATATTCGTTACCGCACACGTCTGAAGGGCTTTGATCAAGACTGGATCGAACGAGGCCAGCAACCTTATACCGAGCTAACCAACCTGCCCCCTGGCCATTATCAGTTTGAAGTCATTGCCGCTTATCCAAACGGTGAATGGAGCCCGCAGCCAGCCACACTGGCCATTTATATAGCGCCTTACTTATGGCAGCGCCCGGGGTTCTGGCTCAGTATGCTGCTGTTAAGCATTGTTGGTATTGTCGGCTTAATCCGCTGGCGTCTTTATCGCCTGCAACAAGCGGCTGCGCATCTGCAGCAGCAGGTAGCAGAAAAAACTGCAGAGTTGCAGCTAAAAGCCAATCACTTACAACAAAGCAACCAGGAAAAGTCGGAACTGGTTGAGCAATTACGCATTCAATCTGAAGCCTTTGCGCGTCAGGCGCGACAGGATTCACTGACCGGCCTGGCCAACCGACGGGTATTTGATGAAGGGCTGAATCAGGAATTTAAACGTGCAAAGCGCCATCAGCACCCACTTTGTCTGGTATTGATTGATATCGATCACTTCAAACGGGTGAATGACAACTGGTCGCATGCTGTTGGTGATCAGGTTCTGATCCGTGTAGCCGCCTGCCTGCAAGAGCAATGCAGAAATACCGATATCGTGTCTCGCTGGGGCGGAGAAGAGTTCGCCTTACTCTTGCCGGAGACAGGCCTACCTGAGGTCATGCAGTTTTGCGATCGATTACGCGCCGAGATCAGTCAACTCGACTTTAGCGATGTCGCATCAGACCTGACCATTACCATCAGTATCGGGGTGGCTGATAGCATGCAGTGTGAGCAACCTGAAGCATTGCTTAGTCAGGCTGATAAAGCACTTTACCAAGCCAAAGAGCTAGGACGTGATCAAGTGCGTGTTGCCGGAGACTAATTACTCTGATGAATGCTCCGGCTGCATCTGCTGGATAAGCTGGGCAAACTTATTGGCGGGCAATGGCTTTGAGCAATAATACCCCTGATAACGGTCACAACCAATTTGCTTTAAGTAGTGCTGCTGCGCCTCTAACTCAACGCCTTCTGCCAACACATCGAACTCCAGCGTATGAGCCAGTGTGACAATGGCTTTACAAATTTCGGCATCCTGATGATGATCGGGCAATTGATCAATAAAGCTTTTATCTATCTTCAGCACATCAATTGGAAATGACTTCAGATAGGCAAGTGAAGAATAACCGGTGCCAAAATCATCGATGGCCAGCCGCACCCCTAACTTTTTTAAGTTAGCAAGCGTACTGACGGCTAGCTCATGCTGAGTCATCAGGGCACTTTCTGTCATTTCCAGCTCCAGTTGTTCTGCCGGAAACCCCGAGCTCAGCAAGGTATCCGCGATCTGCTGCTGCAACTCGTTGCGTTGGAACTGATGCGCCGACACATTCACTGCGATGGTTAATGGAGGTAAGCCTTGCTGCAACCATAAAACTCCTTGACGACAGCTTTGCTGGATCACCCACAAGCCAATCTCATGGATCAAGCCACTGCTTTCCGCAATGGGAATAAAGCGGCTTGGCGCAATAAACCCTTCATCTGGGTCATGCCAACGCAACAGGGCTTCAGCACCCACAATCTGACCACTGGACAGCTCAACCTGAGGTTGAAAGTACAAATGCAAATGCTGCTGCACGATAGCATTGCGTAAACGAGACTCCAATGTCAGCCGTTCCCGAGCGTTTTGTGTCATGCCATCGGAGTAATAAGCACTGGTGTTACGCCCTTCACTTTTGGCTTTGTATAATGCCGTATCTGCCCCTTGCAATAAGGTCTCTGGGGTTTGTTCGTGGACAGGGTATAAGCTAATCCCGGCGCTGGCACTTAGTTTGACATCCACACCATTGTTCAACTTCCACACACGATGAACACAATGCAGCAGCTTATCGGCAATTCTGGCTGCATCTTCCGGCTGCTCAACGTCTTCGATAAACACAGCAAATTCATCGCCACCAAGTCGTGCCAGATAATCAGAGTTGCGTAAAAGTTTGCCAAGTGCCTGACTGACCTGCTGCAACAACTCATCACCAATGGCATGGCCATAGCTGTCATTGATATTTTTAAAATGATCGACATCCAGAATAATAACTGCGACCAGTTGAGGTCGCCGCCCGGCTCGCTCGATCGCTTGTTTCAGCTGCTGCAAAAAAGACTGCCGATTAGGCAAATCGGTTAGCGCATCAAACTCGGCCAGGTAAGCAGCCCGTTGCTCCTGCTTTTTCTGCTCAGTTAAGTCAATATCAATACAAAAAAACTGTGGTGGCTTACCCGGAAGGTCGATCAATGTATGTGACGAAAAAACGGTGACCGGCTGCTGATCCTTACGTTTTAATACCAACTCCGCCGATGGAATGGGCTTACCGGTTTCTACCATGGCTTTCACGCCCTCGGTAACTGCTTTATGCATCGGCTGAGGAATAATTAAATCCAGCAGGTGACGACCTATGGCCTCATCAGCTGAATAGCCATAAATACGCTCGCTGGCTCGATTCCAGTAAAAGGTCGTCCCATCAGCCTCGTAACCCTGCACCGATATCTCTGCGCCACTATCCAGTAACGCACTGAACTTGAGATTGGCCTCACGTAATTCGGTTTCAACTTCTTTTAAATTCTGAATATCTTCAATGATGGAAATAAAGAACAGCTCACCAAATTGCTTGTCGTCAACAGCCCGAACACATAACCGGGTCCAGATATAATGACCATCTTTGTGCCGATAGCGTTTTTCCATGCTGTATTCGCGACGAACACCATTCCCTAACTGCTCCATTTGAGTCAGATCTTTTGTTAAATCATCTGGGTGGGTAATATCCTGAAACGTCATGCGCTGCAGTTCAAGCTCGCTGTAGCCAAGTATTTCACACAATCTGGCATTGCAGCGCAACCATTGGCCATCTTTACGGACATGGGCAATGCCAACATTAGCCAGTTCAAAAGTCAGACCGAACAGGCTACGCACCAGATTGGATTCTTTCTCAGCATGGCTGCGCTGCCACAATAGCAGCCAAGCCAACAAGGCCGTAAAGCCCACATACATCCAGCCTTTGTACGTCTGATATTGGCTGTATAACTCAGGGTCGGTGACAATAATCCCCAGCAGATAATCACTGCTGCTGATCCACACCACACCAAAAACAAGATATATCAGTGCACCAAACCAGGGCCTGTGGCTCAAACCTTGGCTTCGTTCTTGCCGGTGTCTGTGATCATAGGTCGGCAACGCCATGCAGCTATGTTCCTTAACTGAGCAGAAGTAACTGTAAATCAGTCAGTTAAACATAGACCATTTTTTTAGAAAACGACAAAGAGAATCAGAGAAAATGTCGGCTAACGCTTGATTAGCCGACCTACCATCAGAACGAATACACTAAGGTGAGTGACGTTTGGGTGTCAGTGCGTTTTTTATCTGCCGGCACATCGGTATCACTCTGGACAATAAAAGCGGCTTTCATCTGCATGCGGCCATTAATACGGGCTGTTACCGAGGTTTCTGCAGAGGTCCGGGTGTTATCTTCGCCATACTCCACCACCACATCCTGGCCAAAACTGGCATGCTCACTGATGGCCCATTTGTAAAATGCACCCGCCCGCGCCAGCAAGCCACTCTCACTGTTCCCCTCCGCAGTTTTACCATAAGAATAACCAGGGCCGATTTCAACACTCAGGCTCTGATTAGCACGATTCAACAAGCGAGTACCATAACCGGCTGCCACGGTAGAATATTTACGATATGCACCAAACTTATCATCGGTATGGCTGGCCAAGACAAACAAGTTATCGTAGTCGGTTTCAAGCTTGAAAGCACTCTTCACCGAGGCTTTGATACGTTCCGCGGTGCGCTCACGCTCAGAGCTTCCATCAGCCAACCGCTTCTTATCTTCTTTAAAAAAAGCACTCAGGTGATACTCGTTGTCAAAGCGCTCCAATCGTTGCACCGAGTTAATCCGCCCGGTAATCGAGGTACCTTCCGTATTCCCTGTCGTGGTAATAGCACCAAGCTCTGCTGATGAAGACCAACCAAGCTCTTCAGCCTGAACCGTGATACCGGAGGCAGCCATCAGCATGGCTGCCGCAGTGATCGAAGACTTCATTCTTTCTCCTGCTGTGTTGATTGAATATGTACATCCATTTGTGGGAAAGGAATACCAATACCTTGCTCATCAAAAGTCAGCTTCACTTTTTCCAATGTGTCCCAGTACACCCCCCAGTAATCGGCAGCATTTACCCAGGGCCGAACCAGGATATTTACTGATGAATCTGCCAGCTCACCAATAGCAATTACAGGTTCCGGCTCCGGTAAAATCCGCTCATCCTGTGCTAGAATATCAGCAAGCAACGCTTTAGCTTTCTTAAGATCTGAGTCGTAACTAATGCCAATCACCAGGTCAACACGACGGGTCGGCTCTGCCGAAAAATTGGTGATTGGACCGCCGGTAATTTGCGCATTGGGAATGATCACCCGTTTGTTATCAGGGGTTTTTAACACCGTTTGAAAGATTTCAATTTTATCTACCGTGCCCATCACGCCACCGGCATCAATAAAGTGCCCGGCTTTAAAGGGACGGAAAATAATAATCAGCACCCCGGAAGCAAAGTTGGCCAACGAGCCTTGCAAAGCCAAACCAACCGCCAGACCTGCCGCACCCAAAATGGCAATAAAGGAGGTGGTTTGCACACCCACATGCGATAGTGCCATCAACAATACCGCAACCATAATCAGACTGTAGACAATACTGCCTAAAAAGCTGACAACGGCTTTATCAATCGAACGGGCCAGCAAAGCCTTTTCCATTAAGCCAGTGATAGCCCGGCCAATCCAGCGACCGATAACAAAAATAACC
>JAIUMG010000105.1 GCA_022565655.1 Alkalimonas sp. | reverse complement strand
CAATCGAACCACCCAGGGCTTTTTGGTTGGGGGGGTCGATCGCATCGTGAATATTAACTGGGAACAGATCATGCCGCCCCCCAAAGGTGCTGGTAATAATCACTATCTGACTGCAGTGACCAAAGTCGACGATAAGCTGGTGCAGGTGATTGATGTAGAGAAAGTCTTTGCTGAAATTTCACCACCCGATGAAACGGTCAGTGAAACCATTAAAGAAGAAGCCGCCTCGCTTGATTTAACCAAGCTGACGGTGTTGGTGGCTGATGATTCGTCAGTAGCCAGAAATCAGGTGAAACGAGCCCTTAGTTCGATTGGTGTGAAAGTACAGTTGGTCAATGATGGCCGCGAAGCCTTGCGCTGGCTGGAAGCGAAAGCTGAAGAAATGGGCGGCGATATTACCTCTCAGGTACCATTGATGATTTCGGACATTGAAATGCCGGAAATGGATGGCTACACCCTGACCGCCAAAGTAAAAGCACACCCGGATCTCAATAAACTGCATGTGGTACTGCACTCCTCATTAAGCGGAGTTTTCAACGAGGCGATGGTGAAAAAAGTGGGAGCCGATCAGTTTATCGCCAAGTTTCACCCAGATGAACTGGCTTCAGCGGTGAAGCACTGGATGTTTAGTTAAGCTAATGTGCAGAGTAGGCGTTACTGCTTGCCCTGCACGTAATAACTGACTTTGGCGCATGGGTTTAAGTACTCCAGTACCTGCTCAGGCAGTTGCTGGGGCTTTAGAACTTTTTCAATGGCTAAGCCATCTTGTCCCATGGTTAGAATAGGTGCTTCCATTCGCGGGATATCACTGTCGTACATCATGATATCGGGTTGCAGCAGCGAATCGCTGTTGACGGTAATCACCATGCCGATGCGTTCATCATTCAATTGCACCAGAGTACCTGGCGGGTACACGCCCATCATTTTGATCAACAACTTCAGCTCGGTTGCTGGCAGTTGATCTTTCATTTTTCGGTACATGTACGATAAGGCGCTATGTGGCGACCGGATACCTTGCCCTGGGCCCGGGTGACAAAGGTTATCAAAGGTGTTCACCACGGCGACGATCTTAGCCAAAGGGTCGATGCTTGCTTCTTTTAACCCTTTTGGAAAACCAGAACCATCCATGTACTCATGATGTTGCATGAGAATATTCACGGCTTCTGGCGGGAAGCTGGATAAGTTTTGAGCCAGCTCAGCACCATATTGGGTATGCAGGTTTAATAGGTTTTGCTCGGGTTTCGTCAGCGGTTCTTTTTTGCGCAGAATTTGGCTGGGCAAACGCAGTTTGCCAATATCATGAAATAATGCACCAAAACCGACCAATTGAATTTGCTCTTCGGCCAGTTTCAAATTCCTGGCCAATAACATCGATAAGGTGGAGACATTCAGTGCATGGTAGTAAAGGTTTTCCTGATCTTTTTGTGCCGTAGCAATCATGTGCATAGAGAGAGCATCTTGCTGGCTCATTTGCTCGGCAATGTTAGCTGTTAGCTGGGAAGCTTCTTCGATGGCGGTGACCGGCTGGCTGCCAATTTTCTTCATCAAACTATGCAGCTGGTTAAACGACTGGCTAAAGGCTTTTTCCGTTTTCTGGATATTGCGCCGCCGCGCTTTGGACTCTTCAATGCGAGCTGATTTTTCCTGCTGCAACTGAGCACGGTACTCAGCCGCCTCATCAATTTGCTTCAGTACATCGGCTTTGCTGGCTTTTTCCTCTGCTGGCGCGGGTCGGCTCTTTTCCGGATACCAATAAACAAAATCGAGCTTTAAAGACTGAATAATGCGGATTTCATGCTGATTTTCAATCACCATTTTACTGGACATAAAGGGGTGTTTCATCCAGTTGACCGGCAACTTAATGGCTAGGCCAATACGAAGTTTGGAAGGAGCTATTTTTTCCGCCAACAGCAAGGACTCCGTTTAATATAAATGTTAAAAAAAGGGCGAGTTAAACAGGGTTCTTGGAGGCGGTTTACAAAATTTCTTGTGCCCAAACCACTGCAGTTTGATAGATCTTAGCCATATCTGGCTGAGTTGTCATCTTTTCAGCTAAGTTGTCGACTAATGACCAATCCGTTTCTTCGTAGGCAATGATCATCTTTAAATAACGTCCTAGGGAGCCACGGCCATGCAGCAATGCTTCAGTGATCGAAGGGGGCAATGGCAGCTGCTTTAGAACTTGCTGCATAGGCATGCTTAGCAAGCTATCCACCATTGAGAATAAGCCAGTCATAAAAGCCAGCGTCGGACTATCGGTTGGGCAATGTGCCATGGACAACTGTTCACAACACTTAGCACGCACCAGCGATTGCATTAGCAACACATCTTTATTGCCATTGGTTAGGTTGGACAAGGCAAATAAGGCAAGAAATTTTCGAAGTTCAGTTTCTCCCATATAGGTCATGGCAAGCTTTAAAGACTCGATGGGTTGTTGCTTAGCAAAAGCACTGTTGTTTATGAATCGAAGTAACTTATAGGATAAAGCTAAATCACGCTCAACCAATGCATTGAGCTTATCGAAGTCAAGCTCCGTGGCTGCAGCTTCTGAAATCAGCTGCACCAATGTCAGTTGATTGCTGCTGAGCTGTTTGTGTTTTAGCATTTCCGGCTTGGCAAACCAGTAGCCTTGAAACAAGCTGAAGCCAAGCAATTTTAGCTGTTCAAATTGTTCAGCGGTTTCGACCCGCTCTGCCAATAAGGTGATCGCATAGGGCTGAATGCGTTGGATGTACTTACTAATTTGCAGCATATTAAATTGCTGTATATCGACTTTAATATAGGTGGTGTAAGCTAAAAATACATCCCACTTAGGATCAAAGTCATGATCATCCAAGGCTAGTTGATAGCCTTTTGCGTGCAAGTCCCGGCAGGCATATAACAGCTCATCGCTAATCGGGACAGTTTCCAGCACTTCAATCACTGTGCTGCTGGCCTGAATAGACGTTGGAAAATGGTGGATCAGGGTTTCAGCCGAAAAGTTAATGAATGCGAGAGTGCCCGATGTAATGGTTTCCACGCCGACCAGCAAGTGATGTTCAGTAATTAAACGTGAGGTGGCCTCATCACCATCGATATTTGGAAAACTATTGGTTTCACCATCACGAAATAGCAGCTCGTAGCCATAGAGTGTCTTATTGGCATCGTAAATCGGTTGGCGGGCAATGTAGGCATACATGGGTAGGTTCCTGATACAGCGTTAACAATATAAAGTTTAGCTAAAGTACTTGAAAGCACCAGTTTTTAATTGCCTTGGCGTAACCAGTTTTTGCAAAGCAGCCAGGTGTATAGCATGGCGCTGATGCCGATGACCGCTAGCAGAAGTAGATCAGGCCAGGTGGCCACATAACGGAGCTGTGAGTTGGTCAGGGCAGGGGCAAGCAGCATGGCCAGCACACCCACCATCACCGACAGTGGCCACAGGCCAAAGTAAGTGGGGCCATGACGATGCCTGCCGAGCCATAAACTGAGTACCAGGGCGATACATAGCACTGCGATGAGCCAGAGCCAGGGTTGGGCGGCGTACCAGGCAATCATCAGTATTCCGTCAATACTCATAGGGAAGTTCCTTTAAACTTTATTCCGTTAAGACTCATAGGGAAGTTCCTTTAAACTTTGCCATGCAGCATGGCGTTATAGGCAGGTTGCAACATCTGTTCTTTCATCAACCACACCAACCAGGACTCCTCGGTTGGGTCGATGAAGCTAAAAGAAGGCATGAGCTTGCCTTCGTAGCCAAACTCCGACAGGATGGCCCGGCCAATGCTGGTGATCAACGGACAGGATGTGTAGCCGTTGTAGCGAGCGGTTAAAGGCTGGCCGGAAAGGTAAGCCAGTATATTGGTTTCAGCCACCGGAGCTTGCATTTTTACACTGGCTGCGGTTTTGCCGAAGGGCGTGCCTATGACATCGCCGACCCCAAACACATTCGGGTAACGCCGGTGCTGTAAGCTGTATTGATCGACTTCGAGCCAGTCGTTGGCAAAGGAGCCATTTTGCCAGACCAGGTCCGATTGGCGGATCACATCGGACGCGCTCATTGGCGGTACCACATGAATAAAATCGTAGTCTTCTTGTTGGATGGTGCCATCGCTATGCTGAAACCAGGCCCGTTTTGCTGAGGCATCGAGCCCGGTTAATCGGCGCTGATCATAAAAGCCGACCTGTTGTTCCTGCCAGCGCTTCAGGACAAAATCATTGTAGGTTGGTACCGCAAAAACCCGATTGTGGTAAGGGCTGAAAAAATCCAGCTGAAATTGTTCACGTTGGCCGCTTTTCTCCAGACGAGATAAGGTGGTAAAGGTCATTTTCAGCGGTGCGCCGGCGCACTTGATTGGTGTATCACTCAGGGTAAACAAGGCCCGGCCTTCCCCTTGCGTAATCAGTGCATCGATTTGCTCACTGGTGGCTTTTGCTCCGTCTGGCCCAGCATAGACACTACCAATGCCGTGCTGGCCAATCAACTCAGGCTTGAAGCCATCGATTTGATGATAATTAAGCTGGCAACCAGTGGCGACCACCAGTAGGTCGTAGCCAATTTGTTGCTGGTTGGTCAGGTTTAGCTGCTGTTGAAGCGGATCAATGACTGCAACATCTTCGGGCAGCCAATCTATGCCTTTGCTGAGCCATTGCCCGGTATTAGACAGTACTTTTTGCGGTGACCATAGGCCAGAAGCAATCATGGTGTAACCAGGCTGGTAGTGATGCTGAGCTCGTGCACCAATTAACGTGATGGAAGCAGAGGGTAAGCTGCGACGAAGGCGGTTAGCCATGGCTGTTCCTGCCGCGCCAGCTCCAAGAATGACAATGCGGGCCTTACTATACAAAGGCTTAGCCAGTAAGCCTGCCGGTGATGCAAGGGTTGCCCCGGCGGCCAGGCTCAGCAGCAGTTTGCGACGAAGGGGCAAGGAGGGTACTTGATTCATATAGACTCCGAAGAAGCTCAACAACGCGCTGGCGTTACCAGAGCATCAAAGGACTGCGGCGACGTTGCCATCAGACTTTTGTTTTGCAAGTCGAAATTCCGAACAGGCTGTATGCAGGGCAGGTATTAAAGAGCCCGGTAAGTAAGGGCACTACACCGACCAAACCCCAAAGCCCAATCACCCCTAAAGCGGCCAAAACAATCAACACAATTCCGGCTAGCATGCGAATGATTTTATCTACATTACCTACATTTGCTTTCATCTGAAGAATACCTACATTTAATTAGAAATACCTAATATCAAAGTAGCTGGTTTTTGGCTGCAGTACCAGTCCTAAAGCTGCTGTTTTATTGATCTGCGACATTATGCCGCACTGTTTCATAAGAAAAAGTTAATGTAATTAATGTATGCTATAAATCAGGACTAAAATCCGTCCCTGTATTAGAAAATTGGCAGGGGTTTTGCAATGATATTTTGTCAGGAGAGTTGCTATGGAGTTGGATCCGCTGCTGTTATCACGTATTCAGTTTGCGTTTGTGGTGTGCTTTCATGCCATTTTTCCGGTGTTTACCATTGGCTTAGCCAGCTTTATCGCCGTACTGGAGGCGTTGTCATTTAAAACCGGCAATCCGATGTGGCAGCAATTGTCCAAGTTCTGGATCCAGGTGTTTGCTGTGGTGTTTGGCATGGGGGTGGTCTCGGGCATAGTGATGTCGTTTCAGTTTGGCACCAACTGGAGTAACTTTTCTTACGCTACGGCGAACTTCCTGGGGCCGGTGCTCAGTTACGAGGTGGTCACCGCTTTCTTCCTGGAAGCTGCTTTTCTCGGGGTCTTGCTGTTTGGCCGTGACAAAGTGCCACAAGGTGTGCACTTGTTTGCTGCCATCATGGTTGCTCTGGGCACCTTTATTTCCTCCTTCTGGATTTTATCGGCCAACTCATTAATGCAAACCCCAGGGGGCCTGGAGCTGCGTGAGGGTATGTATCATGTGGTGTCCTGGAGTGAAGCGCTCTTCACGGCGTCCTTTGGTTATCGCTTTTTGCACATGGCATTGGCTTCTTTCCTGACCGCTGCTTTAGTGGTTGCTGGCGTGAGTGCTTGGTTTATTTTGCAAAAACGTGAAATGGAAACCAACCGCAAGGCGTTGTCTATTTCGTTGTGGATGTTATTGATCCTGGCGCCAATGCAGGTGGTGGTCGGTGACTTGCACGGTTTAAATACGTTAGAGCATCAACCCGTGAAAGTGGCGGCGATGGAAGGCAACTGGGAAACCGACACTGGGGTGCCGTTGTTGTTGTTTGCCATCCCGGACCAAGCCGCACAAACCAATCATTTTGAAGTGAAAATTCCCAAGCTGGCCAGCTACATACTGACTCATGACTGGGATGGCGAAGTGCCAGGCTTAAACGAGGTCGAGCCTGCCATGCAACCGCCAGTGTTTATTGTGTTCTGGTCGTTCCGCATTATGGTCGCGATGGGTCTGTTGATGGTGGTGTTTGCTGTATGGGGGTTAGTGCTGCGTTATAAGCGCAACTACATGCAGTCTCGTGCATTTCTGCAAGGGCTTCGCTGGATGAGCCTGAGCCCCTTTATTGCCGTGCTGGCAGGCTGGGTTGTGACAGAGGCTGGCAGAGCACCCTGGCTGATTTATGAGCAAATGACCCATGCTGAGGGATTAACGCCCTCATTAACCGGGGGGATGGCGCTATTCACCCTGATTGGTTACATCGTAGTGTATGCGCTGGTGTTTAGCTCTGGTGTGTACTATTTGCTGAAAGTATTTCGTGGTGGTATCGAAAAAGCCAACGCACCGCACGAACAAGAAGAAGTGGAGCGTGCCAAGCGTCCCTTCTCTGCCGCTCACGTTAGCATGGAAGGAGATAACTAATGGAACAGCCATTTGATTTAACCTTAATTTGGGCCAGTATTATTGCCTTTGGCGTGATGATGTATGTGCTGATGGATGGCTTTGATTTGGGGCAGGGGATTTTATTTCCTTTCGCGCCCGATGAGCATCATCGCGATGTGATGATGAATTCGGTAGCACCAGTTTGGGATGGCAATGAAACCTGGCTGGTGCTGGGCGGCGCTGGGTTGCTGGCTGCATTTCCATTGGTGTACTCGGTATTTCTGCCGGCGTTATACATCGGTGTCTTCTTACTGTTAGCCGGGCTAATCTTTCGTGGTGTGGCGTTTGAGTTTCGTTTTAAAGCCAAAACATCCAAGTATCTGTGGAACTGGGCCTTTGCTGGTGGCTCGACTGTGGCGGCTTTTGCCCAAGGTGCGGTAGTCGGTGCTTACATTCAAGGCTTTAATACAGAAAATTTCCGCTATGTTGGCGGTGCTTTTGATTGGCTAACGCCCTTTACGGTGATCACCGGGCTTGGCCTGGTAGCCGGTTACGCCTTGTTGGGGTGTACTTGGTTGATCATGAAATCCGAGGGTGACGTGCAGCAGTGGGCCTACAAACTAGCTCCTCGATTATTGCTGGCGGTGTTGGTTGTGTTTGCGGTGATCAGTGTTTACACGCCCTTTGTTGATCCATTCGTCAAAGAACGTTGGTTTAGTGGTGTCACTCCCATCTGGTTGTTGCCGCTACTGGCACTGTATTCAGCCTATGTGATTTTCACCTCGGTACGAAAACAGCAAGAAGGCATGCCTTTTGTGGCAACGATGGCGCTGTTTTTGTTTACCTATTTGGGGTTGTTGGTTAGTAAATGGCCTTACATGGTGCCGCCGAATTATACCTTATGGGATGCCGCTTCAGCTTATGAATCACAACTGTTTTTGCTGCTGGGTTTCTTGTTCGTCATCCCGATCGTGCTGACCTACACCGCCTGGACCTATTGGGTGTTTCGCGGCAAAGTCAAAGCCGGTGGTTATCATTAAGTGAGTGATGCCGAAAAACAGGCGGCATCATCGCCTGCTTCGATAGCTTCAGGTGCTGCCTTATTGAAGCTGCTGGCTAAGCAGCAAAAGCGGCGCTTACAGCTGGCGGTGGCTTGCGGCATGCTGGCCACGGCCGCTTTGATCGTGCAATGGTTGGGGATCGCCTGGTTGTTGCAACAGGGCATTATGGCTGGCCAGCAGTGGTCTGAGGCGTTATCAATGCCTTTGTTGGCGGTTATTGTGCTGGCCTTGCTCTGCAGAGTTGTGGCGCTATGGGCGCAAGAGCGACTAGCCGGTCAAGCCAGCATTCAGCTGCGCCTGACATTGCGTCAAGGCCTGCTGCAGCACTGGCAGCAGGGTTGTGGTTATCAATTGATGCAGCAATCTCCGGCGGCAGCGGCCAGCCAATGGATGGAAGATATTGAAGCCATGGATGGGTATTTTTCCCGTTACTGGCCACAGCAATACTTAACGGTGCTGTCTCCTTTATTAATCCTCGGTGTGGTGGCTAGCCTCAATTGGCTGACCGCGTTGCTATTATTGCTTGCTGCACCGTTGATCCCTTTGTTTATGGTGCTGGTGGGTCTGGGAGCCGAGCAGTTAAACCAACGTCACCAGCAGGTTCGACAGCGTTTGGCGGGTCATTTTCTTGATCGTATTAAGCACCTGACCATGTTGCGACGCTTTTCGGCTCTGCAATCAGCAGAGCAGGAAGTTGCTGAGCGCAGTCAGCATTTTCGCCGTGTGTTGATGAAAACGCTACGCATTGCTTTTTTATCGTCTGCAGTGCTGGAGTTTTTCACCAGCGTTGCCATTGCTTCGGTGGCGATTTATATCGGTTTTGCTTTATTTGGTGCCATCAACTGGGGGCCAGCAGAAGGGATCACTCTGTTCAGTGGTCTGGCTATTTTATTGTTAGCGCCTGAGTTTTTTCAGCCGCTGCGCAACTTTGCTCAGTTCTATCATGACCGGGCTGCCGCTGAAGCTGCGGCGCAGCAGCTGGCACCTCAACTCACAGCAAACTCGCTGACCATGCCGCAAATGACCGATGAGCCGACGGATAGTTCGCTAGTTAACCAGAGCAAATTGCAGCTAAGCGGCGTGTCGATTGGTTATCCTGGCCAACCTGCGCTGCAGCAAGGCATAACGGTTGAACTAAACCGCGGACAATGTTGGTTGATCCATGGCTCCTCTGGCGTTGGAAAAAGCACGTTATTGCATACCTTAGCGGGTTTGGTACCGGTTCAGGCCGGTTGTATGGCTTTTAATGAGCGGCCGCTGGCTGAGCAGGCTGTTGCGTATCTGCCGCAGACACCCTGGCTGGTGCAAGGCAGCTGGGCCGATAATTTACGACTACTGGCACCAGCTGCGACAGAGCCGCAGATGTTAGTGGTGTTAGAGCAGTTGGAGTTGGCCGAGCTGATTGAGCATCGGTTGGACGGTTTGCAGCGGCCAATCACCGAGCAGGGGCAGGGTTTATCAGGTGGCCAGTTGCAGCGCTTGGCGTTGGCCCGAGTTTTGTTAGCGCCCACTCCGGTGGTGTTGCTGGATGAGCCGACCGCCAGTCTGGACCCAATAAGCCGCGATATTGTGATCCGTACTTTGCAACACTTAAAGCCAAGTGTGATTTTGGTGATGGTAAGCCATGACCCGGCTTTGCAGGCGCTGGCTGACAGCCAGTTGGCTCTGACTGAAAGTGGCGGAGGTCATGGTGAGCACTAAAGGCACCACCACGGCCATACGCTTCTGGTGCCAGCAATTGGTCTTGAAGCAGCCACAACGCATCGTGCTAGGTGCTTTGCTGGCATGGTTGACGGCTATTTTTGGTTTGGCATTGCTGGGGCTATCTGGCTGGTTTATTACCGCTACTGCTATGGTCGGTGCCAGCATGGCGCTTGGCGTCATGTTGATGCTGGATATCTATGTACCCGGTGGCGGGATCCGGTTCTTTGCACTGGGGCGCACGGTAGCCCGTTATCTGGAGCGGGTGTACAACCACGACTCTGTATTACGACAGCTGGCCACGTTACGGCAACAGCTGTTTCAGGGGTTGGCGTTATTGCCGGTAGAGCAGCTACAGCAGCAAATTAATGCCGACTGGCTCAGCCGCTTAACGGCTGATCTGGATCAGCTGGATAGTCTGGTATTACGGCTGGTGCTGCCACCTTTGGTGGCATTGGTCAGCCTGTTGCTGCTGAGTGTGTTTATTGGCTTTTTTTCGGTCAGTGCCGGGCTGGTGTTTTTGCTGGTTACCTTAAGTGCTGTGGTATTGATTCTGGCGATGATGCTGCGTGGGCATTACCCGTTAAGTCAGCAGCTGGCTGCATTGCAGAATGAAGCTCGCAGTGCGGTGATAAGCCATTTGCAAGGGCTGCCTGAGCTGCGTAGTCGTCAGCTGCAAAGCTGGCATCAGCGCCAGTTGCA
>JAIUMG010000104.1 GCA_022565655.1 Alkalimonas sp. | reverse complement strand
ATTCCTCGCAAAGGGGTGTTGGAGATGTTGCGGCTATTGCCAGATGATGATGGTAGCCTGACGTTGAGTTTGGGCAACAACCACATTCGGTTGGAAGATGCGTCTTTTAGCTTTAGCAGTAAACTGATTGATGGCCGTTTCCCCGATTACCGCCGGGTGATCCCCCGCAATAGTACCAAGCAAGTGACCGCACATCGGCCGCTTTTGAAAGATGCCTGTACCCGCGCTTCAATTTTATCCAATGAAAAGTATCGTGGCGTGCGCTTTAATCTGGCGGTCAATGAACTGCAGATAACCGCCAATAACCCTGAGCATGAACAAGCTGAAGAAGTGATTGAAGTTGAGTACCAAGGCGATGTGTTGGAGATTGGCTTTAATGTGGGTTATTTATTGGATGTATTGAACAGCTTAAATACGGATTTGGTACTGTTGCAACTAAGTGATAGCAATGCCAGTGTGTTGATCGAGGGTGTAGGAAATACGCAGGCATCTTATGTTGTTATGCCGATGCGTTTGTAGCAGCAGGGCATGTCGATTTGTCAGTTGTCCGTGACGGACTTTCGCAACTTTGTTAGCCAGACACTGGCACCTGGCTCTGGTTTCAATGTGATTTGTGGTGCCAATGGCAGTGGAAAAACCAGCCTGCTCGAAGCCATCTATTTCCTGGCACATGGCCGCTCGTTTCGCACGTCCCGTTTACCGAGGGTCATTCGCTTTGAGGCCCGCCAATGCACCGTGC
This sequence comes from Alkalimonas sp., assembly GCA_022565655.1. Lineage (GTDB taxonomy): Bacteria > Pseudomonadota > Gammaproteobacteria > Enterobacterales > Alteromonadaceae > Alkalimonas. Next base: position 9,537 of record JAIUMG010000104.1, on the reverse strand, counting down.
ATGCACGTTTGCAGACGGGGCAACAGCAGATAACCTTAGGAATGCAGCGAAGCCGCCAGGGTGAGTTGTCCTTGCGGATCAATGGAGATAGCGCGCATCGCTTGGCTGATATTGCCCACTATTTGCCGGTTCAGTTGATTACGCCAGATAGTTTCCGTATTTTTTTTGGTGGGCCAAAAGAGCGGCGGCACTTTTTTGATATGGGGTTGTTCCACGTGGAACCTTCTTTTTTTCAGCACTGGCTGTTATTCAGTAAAGCCAATAAGCAACGCAATGCCTTATTGAAGCAACGTAGCCACCCCGAACAGTTCGAGTATTGGGATCGGTATTTTTGCCAAAGTGCTGAGGTTATCACCGAATTGCGGCAGGCCTATATGCAGAAATTAGCCGCCGAGTTTGATTTGTTAGTCGCCGACCACGAGATATTGTCTGCAGTCAGTTTGCAGTTTTACCCCGGCTGGTCAGATAGCCAGCCGCTGATGGATTTGTTGCAAAACAATATGGCTTCAGATGTAAAAATGGGTTTTACCCAGTTAGGGCCTCAGAAGGCCGATTTACGAATTAAAGTACAACAGCAGCCCGCTGAAGAAGTGTTATCACGTGGGCAGCTAAAGATGTTATTATTTGCACTTAAAATTGCACAAAGCAACGTAATTGGGCGAGAAGGCAACATGCAGCCAATCTTGTTGATTGATGATTTAGCGTCTGAGTTGGATGCTGACTCGATTAAACAAGTATTCCAATTACTAAAAACCATTAACTCTCAGGTATTTGTTACAGCAATTGATCCTGATCCAGTTTTACAACAAATGCAGCCGGATTCGACGGCAGTGTTTCACGTGGAACATGGTAACTTGACAGCACGGACAGACAACTATGGCCGAACATGATTACGATTCATCGAGTATCAAAGTATTAAAAGGGCTGGATGCAGTACGTAAACGCCCAGGGATGTATATTGGAGATACAGATGATGGCTCCGGTTTGCACCACATGGTATTCGAGGTAGTAGATAACTCGATAGACGAGGCATTAGCTGGTCATTGCAGCGATATTTGGGTCACCATTTGCAGCGATAACTCCATTTCAGTACGTGACAATGGTCGTGGTATTCCAACCGAAATGCATGAAGAAGGTGTCTCTGCCGCCGAAGTAATCATGACGGTGTTGCATGCAGGTGGTAAGTTTGATGATAACTCATACAAGGTCTCCGGTGGCCTGCATGGGGTCGGCGTTTCAGTGGTTAATGCGTTATCCGATAAGCTGATGCTGACGATTCGACGTAAAGGCCAGGTCTTCTCTCAGGAATACCATTTGGGCGTGCCTGTTGCCCCGCTAACCGTGATTGGTGAAACCGAAGAAAGTGGCACAGAAATGCGTTTCTGGCCCAGCCCAACCGTGTTCACGGACATCAACTACCATTACGATATTCTGGCAAAACGCCTGCGTGAGCTGTCTTTCCTGAACTCTGGTGTCAGCATTATTTTGAATGATGAGCGCTCGGATAAGCGCGATCATTTTAAATACGAAGGGGGCATCCAGGCCTTTGTACAGTACTTGAATCAAAACAAAACGGCGATTCATGCCAAACCTTTTACCTTCACGCATCAGCGTGATGATGGCATTGCTGTTGAAGTGGCGATGCAGTGGAATGACAGTTACCAGGAAAATATCTTCTGTTTCACCAACAATATTCCACAGCGTGATGGTGGGACTCACTTGGCTGGTTTCCGCTCGGCTTTAACGCGAGTACTGAATACTTATATCGACCAGGAAGGTTATGCTAAAAAAATGAAAGTGGCAGCTTCCGGCGATGATGCTCGCGAAGGCTTAACCGCAGTTATCAGCGTGAAAGTGCCTGATCCTAAATTTAGCTCGCAAACCAAAGATAAACTGGTCTCTTCGGAAGTAAAGTCAGCGGTTGAAAGTGCTATGCACGAAAAGCTGAATGAATACTTGCTTGAGCATCCAAACGAAGCCAAGACCATCGTCACGAAGATTGTTGATGCCGCTCGAGCACGGGAAGCGGCGCGTAAAGCTCGGGAAATGACTCGTCGAAAAGGCGCTTTGGATATTGCTGGCTTACCAGGAAAATTAGCGGATTGTCAGGAAAAAGATCCGGCTTTATCAGAACTGTATATCGTGGAGGGTGACTCTGCAGGTGGTTCAGCCAAGCAGGGCCGTAACCGAAAAAATCAGGCTATTTTGCCACTGAAAGGGAAAATCCTGAACGTGGAAAAAGCCCGTTTTGACAAAATGCTGTCGTCGCAAGAAGTCGGCACCTTGATCACTGCGCTTGGTTGCGGCATCGGTCGCGAAGAGTACAACCCGGATAAAATACGCTATCACAGCATCATCCTGATGACGGATGCTGATGTCGATGGCTCGCATATTCGGACGTTACTGCTGACGTTTTTCTACCGTCAAATGCCAGAGTTGATTGAAAAAGGGTATGTCTATATTGCCCAACCGCCACTGTATAAGGTGAAAAAAGGCAAGCAAGAGCAGTATTTAAAAGATGAAGCGGCACGTATCGAATACCTGACTACGCTGGCACTGAATGACGCCAGTTTGCATGTCAATGCCGAAGCCCCTGGTATCACCGGCGAGCATCTAGAAAAACTGGTACGACAGTACCATAAGGTGATGTCGACCTTAGACCGGCTGGCGCGGAAGATCCCGTATCTGTTGTTGCATGAGTTGCTCTATGTGCCCACTCTTAGCATTGAACAATGTAAAGATCAGGCGTTTGTCAGCGGCTGGGTCAAGCAACTGGTGACACAGCTGCAAGATTTGGTTGGCAATGGTACCAGCTACGATCACTTGGTATTTGAAGATCGTGAGCGGCATTTATTCCTGCCGAAAATAACCATTCGTCAGCATGGTATTGATTATGAGTATGTCCTGCACCATGACTTCCTGACATCAAAAGACTACCTCAGCATTGCAGCGTTGGGTGAAGAGATCCGCGAGCTCATTGAAGACGGTGGTTATGTCCGTCGAGGTGAAAAAGTGAAACCGGTAGAAAGTTTCCGTGAAGCGCTGGAATGGCTGATGAGTGAGTCGAAGAAAGGGCTCTATATTCAGCGCTACAAAGGGCTGGGGGAGATGAACCCGGATCAGCTGTGGGAGACCACCATGGATCCAAATTCACGCCGTATGTTGCAGGTCACCATTGAGGATGCCATTGGTGCCGATCAATTATTCTCTACTCTGATGGGCGATCATGTCGAACCACGACGAGCCTTTATCGAAGAAAACGCACTGCGAGTCGCCAATCTGGATGTGTAGTCCAGCCTGAGCGGCCGTGATCTGCATAGCAGATGTCGCGTTACAACTGAACCCAGAAGGGGCCAGGGCAGCCTGACCCCTTTTTACATAGATGGAATGCAAGGCATGCAAAAGTATGATCTTCAAACGTTTCAGGGCCTGATATTGGCTCTGCAGGATTACTGGGCACGTCAGGGGTGCGTTATTGTGCAGCCACTGGATCTCGAAGTGGGTGCAGGTACTTTTCACCCGATGACCTTTCTGCGCTCTTTGGGGCCAGAACCTACCAATGTGGCCTATGTCCAGCCATGTCGCCGCCCGACTGATGGTCGCTACGGCGAGAACCCGAACCGTTTGCAGCATTATTATCAGTTTCAGGTGTTACTCAAGCCTTCGCCAGATAACATTCAAGAGCTGTATCTAGGCTCTTTGCGTGAATTGGGCATTGATACCCTGGTCCACGACATTCGTTTTGTTGAAGACAACTGGGAGTCACCAACCCTTGGCGCCTGGGGATTAGGCTGGGAAGTTTGGCTGAATGGCATGGAAGTGACTCAGTTTACCTATTTTCAGCAAGTGGGTGGCCTCGAATGCAAACCGGTTTCTGGTGAAATCACCTATGGCTTGGAGCGATTAGCGATGTATATCCAGGGCGTAGACAGCATTTACGATCTGGTTTGGGCTGATGGTCCACTCGGTAAAGTAAGTTATGGTGATGTATTTCACCAAAATGAAGTCGAGCAATCCACCTACAACTTTGAGCACGCCGATGTCCCTGCATTGTTTGCGCTGTTTGATCAGTGTGAGAAAGAAAGTCACTACCTGATTGAGCAGGGTCTGCCATTACCAGCCTACGAAAAAGTGATGAAGGCGTCTCATGCCTTTAATATGCTGGACGCTCGTCATGCCATTTCGGTAACAGAGCGCCAACGTTATATCTTGCGGGTGCGTACCCTGGCCAAAGCTTGTGCTGAGGCCTATTATGCTGCGCGGGAACAGCTGGGCTTCCCACTTTGTAAGGATAAGAACACGCAGGAGGCAGCGTCATGACACAGGATTTTCTGGTAGAAATTGGCACCGAAGAGCTGCCACCCAAAGCATTAAAAACCCTGGCGACAGCGTTTGCTGATAATTTGACGGCTGAATTAGCGGCGCAGCAGCTTAGCCATGACAGTGTGAGCTGGTATGCCGCGCCACGCCGTTTGGCAGTACGAGTGAATCAACTGGTGGCACAGCAGGCAGATAAAGTCGTGGAAAAACGGGGACCAGCCATTAGCGCCGCCTTTGATGAGGCAGGAAACCCCAGTAAAGCAGCTCAGGGCTGGGCCAGAGGCCTTGGCATCGATGTGGCTGAGGCAGAGCGGCTGGAAACAGAGAAAGGCGCCTGGTTGCTTTATAAGCAGCTACAGAAGGGGGCGGAAACGGTCAGCTTGTTGCCGGCTATGGTGCAGCAGGCCCTGGCTAAGTTACCCATTGCCAAGCCCATGCGTTGGGGCAACTCCGACGCTCAGTTTATCCGTCCGGTGCATACCGTGGTGATGCTGTATGGTAAGGATGTGGTGTCTGCCACTATTCTTGGTCGTGAAGCTGGCCGCCACAGTTATGGCCATCGTTTTCATGCGCCTGACTTGGTAACCATCGAGCATGCCGATCAGTATCTGGCGGTGTTAAAAGAGGCCCATGTGGTGGCCGATTTTAACGAGCGCAAAAGCTATATTGCTGAGCACGTCGCAAAAACAGCTGCCAGTATGCAAGCGGTTGCCTTAATGGATGATGACTTGCTGGATGAGGTCACCTCTTTGGTAGAATGGCCAGTGGTGTTGGTCGGGGGCTTTGAGCAGCGCTTTTTGCAGGTGCCCTCTGAGCCGCTGATTTCGACCATGAAAGATAATCAGAAGTATATTCCGCTGCAAAACAAGCAGGGTGAACTGCTAAATAAATTTATTTTTATTACCAACATTACCAGTAAAGATCCGCAGCAAATTATTTCAGGTAACGAAAAAGTAGTACGCCCACGTTTAGCGGATGCGGAGTTTTTCTTTCGTACCGATCAGAAAACCAAACTGGCCAATCGCTTAGCCAGTCTGGAAACCGTGCTGTTTCAAAAGCAGTTGGGTACTCTGGCTGAAAAGTCAGCGCGGATATCCACGTTGGCAGAAACGGTCGCAGGTATGATAGGTGCAGATCGGGCTGATGCAGCCCGGGCAGGCTTGTTATCCAAAACCGATTTAATGACCGATATGGTCGGTGAGTTCCCTGAAGTTCAGGGCATCATGGGCATGCACTATGCGCGGCTTGATGGTGAGAGCGAAGCGGTGGCACTGGCTTTAAATGAGCAGTACATGCCTCGCTTCTCAGGCGATTCTTTGCCTGGGCAATTGGAAAGCTGTGCGGTCGCCATTGCCGATAAAATGGATACCTTGGTCGGTATTTTCGGCATTGGACAGGCACCAAAAGGCGATAAAGATCCTTTTGCGCTGCGCCGCGCTGCCATAGGCGCCTTGCGCATTATGGTCGAAAAGCAACTGCCATTGGATCTGGTGGAGCTGATTGCGCACAGTCAGGCTACCTTCGCGGACAAACTTAGCAATACAGAGGTAGCCGATGACGTGCTCGAATTTATGCTGGCCCGATTCCGTGCCTGGTATCAGGAGCAAGGCTATCGGATCGATGTGATCCAGGCTGTGCTGGCCCGTCGGCCCACCAGCCCGGCTGACTTTGATCGCCGTGTCAAAGCCGTGGCTGAGTTTGGTAAGCTGGATGCAGCAGAAGCCCTGGCGGCTGCCAACAAACGGGTGGCGAATATTCTAGCCAAAGTAGAAGGCGATATAGCCGATGCCGTGGATCCGGCCCTACTGACCGAAAGTGCAGAGCTAGCCTTGTATCAGGCCATTCAGGCAGAGCAGAGCTATCAAGCCGGTACACCCGCTTACGCTGATGGCTTGGCGCACCTTGCTGCCATGCGTCAGGTAATCGATAGCTTCTTTGATCAAGTGATGGTCAATGCTGATGATGTTGCTGTGCGGAAAAATCGTCAGGCGCTGCTAAAACAGCTTCGAGCTTTGTTCCTGCAGGTGGCAGATATCTCGCTGCTTCAAAGTTAATTTGTTGATTTTAATTGAAAAAGCCAGCATTTTTTGCTGGTTTTTTTGTGTCTGATATACTCTGTTCTGAGTTGCCACAAAGCTGATTACTGTGAGTTAGCAAGAATGCAGGTTCTCACTGAACTTGATTCCGTCCTTTAGCTTTTGCCTGGTAAAGCTGTTGATCGGCGGTTTTGATAGCTGCTTGAAATTCACTTTGTTCATCACAGGCGGTAACTCCAAAGCTAGCGGTGATTGGCGCCTGAATGGAACCAAATAAAAAAGGTTGGTTGGCCATAATGGCGCGAATTTTTTCGGCAACAGCTCTGCTTTGGCTTAGGCCGGTTTGCGGTAGTAGTAATAAAAACTCTTCCCCGCCGTTGCGGCAAGCGATATCTTGTGGCCGCAGGTGTGAACGAAAAATATCGGCTACCGTTTTTAAAACTTCATCGCCGACATCATGGCCATATTGATCATTAAAGTCTTTAAAGTGATCAATATCACACATCACAACGCCGAGTGGGAAGTAGTGTTGTGGATAGTTGTGCAGTTGCTGAGCAAAATTGGCTTCAATGTAACGACGATTGACCAACTGGGTCAGTGGATCGGTATTGGCCTCCATGTCTTTACTTTTCTGCAGTTCGCTCATAGCCTCATGGCTGCGCTCACGAAAATGATCATTGATCCAGCAGACGATAATGACGATCAACATTGAAGCGAGAAAGCGACTTACCTCTGATTCTTTGTAGTCGGCTTGCAGCAAATCAGGCTGGAGTAACAACAGGCCAAGCAATAACATCAAAATTCCGTTGCTTATCAGCGCCTTTCGAACACCCAGTAGGCCAAATAGAATGGCTGGGAATGGAAAGGCCCAGTACAAGGCGGTATTGTTGTGCCCGCCATGATAAATCAGAGCCAGGACGAAGATTGCCACCAGGATAGCTTCAATCTGGCAGGCTCGATCTAGTTGCTTAGTCAGGTGAAAGAACAGGATGTTGATAAAAAATAAGCTGCCACCAGTAAAAAGGATGCCAGGCAATAGCAGGGAACTGGCATCCAGGCTGATAAAGCCAAACAGGACCATCACAGCCCCAGCGATGTAGCTAACAAAAGACAAGATATAAATACGTCTGCTGGCATCAATTTGCCTGGCATGTTTTCCTGTATCCAGTCTTAATGCTGATTGCAAAAGCCATAACCTTAACGTGTATTATTTTAGTAAGGCTAGCATAGCTTACGGTTGATTCAATAAAATCGTTTATTTAGAGCCACTAAACTTTACACCTTGATTCATGTACAAGTTGTCATTAGAGCGTAAAAGTCAAATCAGCAAAGATAAATAAGATCTAGTCTTGCTCAGCCAACTTGGCTTGCTGCACCAGGCGGCGGACATCACTCAACAGTTGCTGAGCATCATAGACAATGCCATCTTTGATGGTAAAGCGCACACCTTGGGTTCGCATAGGCTGGTTGTCGGTACTTAAAATGGTGAATTAAACATCGTGCCCTAACTGTACTTGCGGTGCATGTGTTTCTAACCAGGTTTGCAGTGGCTGCAGCTGCGCAATAGGGAAGCGATAATGCAAAGGGCCATTGCTATTGATTTCCAGCTTTAGGTAAGCATGTTTGTGATCTTGACGAAGTTGCGCCTTAGCCTGGTAATTAGGCACGGCTCGCTCCATACCAAAACGTAGCTGGCCAGTGTCATCGATGGAGAAAAGCGCGAGAATATCTTTGCTATCAGTAAGGTCTGTTGCGTTTTGGTATTGCTGCTTAAACAGCAATATATCAACAGCAAGAACAATGACAAGAAGACCACTGCCAAACCAGCCGAGCCACCAAAGCAACAAACCAAGTAACAGTAGTGTACATACTTTTAGGGGGAGTGAATCTTTAATTAGTGCCCAAATCATGGCTTAACATCCTTTTTTTACCAGATAACGATACGGTAGCTCATCGGTTTCACTGGCCAGCAACTCATGATCCATAAAGCGGCAAAAACTGGGGATATCCCTAGTGGTAGCCGGGTCATCTGCGATAATCAGCAGGGTGTCGCCAACGTGCATTTTTCGAATAGCCAGCCGGGTCATCATTACCGGCTCAGGGCAGCGCAGGCCCAAAGCATCTAAGGTTTGGTTGGCGTTATCAAAAAGCTGTTGCATCGTTACTCCACAGAACACATTTAGTAAATAGGTATTTTGGGGCAGATTGCAACCCCGCGGACACAGCCACAGAACTAAAGCGTAGCGTATGCGGGTGGCGAGGTCGTCGGGAACGACTTCGCCCGGCAAAGCCGACCGCACGGTTAGGGGGCAGGAGTAGCCCCTAACCCCGCTGTGGCGAGCACTGGGGGTGTTGCAATATGCAAGTGGCAATTGACTGCCCCTGTAATACCATTGAAAAAGGGCCGTAAAACGGCCCTTATTCTAAGTGATTGTGCTTGCTACTGCCAGCTTAAGGCCGCTCAAATACGGTGGCGATGCCCTGCCCTAAACCAATGCACATAGTTGCCAGGCCGTATTTTCCATCTTTGGATTCCATCACGTTCAGCAAGGTGGTGCTGATACGCGAGCCAGAACAACCCAGTGGATGGCCAAGAGCAATGGCGCCGCCATTCAGGTTGACTTTCTGATCAGCCACGTCCATTAAACCTAAGTCCTTCATGACCGGCAAGGCTTGGGCGGCAAAGGCTTCATTTAGCTCGGCGTAATCGATGCTGTTGATATCAATACCGGCCATTTTCAAAGCTTTTTTACTAGCAGGGACTGGTCCGTAGCCCATGATGGATGGATCGCAGCCCGCGACACCCATGCCACGTACATAAGCGCGAATAGGCAAGCCCAATGCTTTGGCCTTTTCTTCACTCATTACCAACATGCCTGATGCTCCATCCGACAAGGCGGATGAACTGCCTGCAGTGACGGTACCGTTGGCCGGGTCAAATACCGGACGTAGCTGGCTCAAGCCTTCGACCGTCGTTTCTGGCCGAATGACTTCGTCGGTATCAAATACTCGTAAGGCGCCATCGGCATCGTGACCTTCGGTTGGAATAATTTCATTTTTGAAGCGCCCTTCCAGAGTCGCCTCGTGGGCCAGACGATGCGAACGGGCAGCGAACTGGTCTTGTTGCTCGCGGCTGATGCCGTGCATTTTACCAAGCAATTCAGCGGTTAAGCCCATCATG
>JAIUMG010000103.1 GCA_022565655.1 Alkalimonas sp. | reverse complement strand
CTCTGGCGGCACTTTGATCGCGAAACGAGGAGTGAAGTTTAGTGATTCTAAATAAGCGACGACTGACAAAGAGCAAAGTGAGACATCATTTACAAAGTGTTACAAATAAATAAGTTTTCAGCTCATCACTGATCACCACAGCCAGAGCATTCTGTGGCAAACTCAATGGTTTGGTGCAATCTAAGTGATGTTAAGGATGATACGCGCTCAGCAGTTAAGTAAAACCTTTGGCGAAGGCGACAATCAGGTTGTTGCCTTGCATGGCATCGACTTATCCATTTCCGAGAATGAGTTTGTCGCCATCATGGGCACGTCAGGTTCAGGGAAATCAACCTTGATGAATATTCTCGGTTGCCTGGATACCCCATCTGCAGGTCGCTATCAACTGGCAAATCAGGATATTGCCAGTCTTAGCGATGAAGCACTATCGGCCATACGCAATCAGTCCATCGGTTTTATTTTTCAGTCGTTTCACCTGCTACCTCGCTTAACCGCCCAACAAAATGTAGCCTTGCCACTTCGCTACAGTGAGATTGAAGAAGAGCCCGCACTGGCCAAAGCTGCTGCACTACTGCAACGTGTTGGCCTGGGTCACCGCATGGAGCATAAGCCCCATGAAATGTCGGGTGGCCAGCGACAACGGGTAGCGATTGCCCGTGCGCTGATTAACGATCCCAAAGTCATTTTTGCCGACGAACCAACCGGTAACCTCGATAGCAAAACATCCGATGAAATCATGCAGCTACTCAATGAGCTGCACCAGCAGGGCAATACCATCGTGATGGTGACGCATGAAGATGAAATTGCGGCCCATGCCAAACGCGTGATCCGCATGCGAGATGGCATGATTCTGGAGGATAGCTCATGTGGTTAACCGCTATCAGCCTCTGTCTGACCATGAGTGTCAGTAGTAGCGGCAGCCCGGTGTTACTCACAGGCACGCTGCAATCACAAACCAAACAAAATGTAGTGTCACCAATGACCGACAACTGGCGGGTTCAGGTGCAATGGTTGAAACCAGAAGGCGAAACCGTGACCGCCGGTGAGCGAGTGGCCGTGTTCGATGCCGGCTCACTGCAAAGCACCATTGAACGGCTGAAAACACAGGTTGATAGTGCCAAAGAACAACTCAATAAACTGACCATTCAGCATCAATTAACCGTGATGGAAGCTGAATATGAGGTAGAACGCCGTCGACTGTTGCTGGAAAAAGCCAGCATCGATGCCGCTATTCCGGTAGAAAACATCAGCCAGTACGATTATGAGTTGCATCAATTGGATCATCGCCGGGCGGAAACCGAGCTGGAAAAAGCCAACAAAGCCCTGCGACTGGCACAGGTGGCTCAACAAACCGAGCTGACCAAACAACAACTGCAAATTGATCAGCAACTGGAAGAGCTGGCAGATACTGAGCAGCAACTGGATGCCATGAGCGTCTACGCCAACTTTGATGGCGCATTCAGCTATGGCACTCACCCCTGGTATGGCACCAAAGTCTTTTCCGGCATGACGGCCCAACCTGGTTGGTTGATTGGTCAGGTGCAACCGTTGGATGATTTAACCATTGAAGCCTGGGTCTACGAAGCAGATGTTACCGCTGTACAACGCGCAGGCCGCATTACCGCACGCTTTGATATTGCCGCCGAACACCCTTTTCCTGTTCAATTGCATAGCATGGCTCAACAAGGTGAGCAGCGCAGACAATGGGGGCCGGGACTCTACTACCGGGCAGAGTTTCACAGCACCAAGTGGCCTGTCGACCAACCCAGGCTTGGCATGGGCCTGTTGCTGGAGGTAGAGCCATGATACGTCTTTTCAATCTGCTGCTTGTGTTGCTGTTTCTCAGTGCTTGTCAACCCGATGAAAGCGCAGCCACCAGTCAGCAACGTCAGCAGATCCGTGCTACTGGCGAGCTGTATGCTGAACAAACCCAGCAAATTTCGCCACCCAGTGTCTCACGCATGTGGCAATACTCCATTCGGCAAATGGCACCTGAGTCCAGCATCGTTGAAGCGGGTGCTGTGGTGGTGGCTTTCGATGGTCAAACGGTACAGGATGAACTACGCAATAAACAAATGGAGCTAAGTAGTGTGCAAAAGGAGCTGGCCAACCAACTGCAGCAAGATGAACAGCGCCATGAAGAGTTGAAGCTGGCTTTAGCTGAACGGGAAATGGAGTACGACCGTTATAAGCGAAGGGCTGAGATTGTCGATCACTCTCGTTCCGCCAATGATCGCGCCAAAGCGCAGATTGATTACACCATAGCGCGCAATCAACGTACGTTGGCCGAAGCGCGGTTAAATTTCCATCAGCAACAACGTGAGATTGAAGCTCAGTTGCTGCAATCCCGTATCGCCCGTCTGCAATCAGAGGTCTCCCGCTCGCAGCATGAGCTGGCCAGCCTGCAGGTCACCGCTCCCTTTGCTGGTATGGTGTTGTATATTCCCAATCACCAGGGCGAAAAATCATCGGTAGGTGACAATGTGCAATTTGGCCAACCGGTGGCCGCGGTTAGCCTGTTAGACACACTAAAAATCAGGGCAGAGCTGGATGAAATTGATTTGCGGGATGTCCGGGTGGGTCAGCGAGTCAATATTGCCCTGGATGCGCTGCCAGAGCGCAGCTTCAGTGGCGTGGTTGAAGATCTGGGCCGTGCCATTCGCGATAAATCACGCGAACAACTCAGCCGTGTGATTGAAGCCACCATCGCATTCGATCAGTTGGAACCAGAGTTAATGCGCCCAGGGATGACGGCTCGTTTGTCCATTCAGTTGCAGGACCGCACGGAGGAGCAGGAATGAAGTTTTGGCTCACCATCGCAATTTGTCTGTTGCTGACCGCCTGCCAGACTGAACAGCAACAAACGCCTTCACTGGAACTGCAACCACAGCCCTTTCAACATCGAGTTCAGGCAGAAGGCGAGCTGTTTGCCGTCAACGCCGTTAGTATCAACGCACCGCAAAGTCGCGGGCCGCGCTTGATTGCTGAAATTCAGGCCGAATACACCCAGCTACAAGAGGGCGATCTGGTGGTTCGCTTTGACCCGCGCCAACTACAACGGGAGCAACGTAATGCAGACCATGCACTGGCCACGGTGCAGGCTGAGCTGGCGCAGCAGCAGGTTGAGCAAAACTCTGAACTAGGCACCATTGCCCTCAGCCTGGCTCTGGTATCGCAGGAGTTTGGCTTTGCCGATCAGTTCAGTATTGATGATGTACAAATTCGCTCCAGGCTGGAAATTCTGGATTCGCTGCAAAACAAAGCCTACCTTGAAGAAAAGCAGAACTTTTTCAACTGGCAGGAACACAGCTTTACCGATAAGGCCCAAGGCCAGCTGGATTTACTGCAACTTCGACAGCAGCAGCAACAAACCTTGCGCCAAGTGGCCAGTGATGGTCTGGAAGCCCTGGAGGTCCGTGCCCCATACGATGGCATTCTGGTGCTGGATGCCGACTGGCGAGGCCAGAAAGCCGAGGTCGGTAGCATGGTCTTCCCAGGCCAGCGCATTGGCAGCCTGCCTGATTTATCGCTGCAGCATCTGAAGCTCTATGTCATTGAACATGAAGCATCTGGCCTGAGATCCGGGCAACAGGTCACCTTTCAACTGGCCGCCCAACCGGGTCAGCAATTTGCCGGGGAAGTGATCCAGGTCAGCCAGGTGGCACAGTCACGCCAACGACGCGACCCCAGGCGTTATATTGAAGTGACGGTGGCGCCAGCTCAGCAATCCGAGTTATTTCTACCCGGCAGTCGGGTCAAAGCCAGCATTATGCTGAATCAGGCCGAACAGCAGTTACTGATCCCGCTACAAGCCATTTTTGCTGAGCAAAACCAGCTTTATGTCTGGCGCAAAAACGGCCGTACCTTTGAAAAACAAATCATTGAAATTGGTCACAAAAGCCTGACTCATGCCGTGGTTATTCAAGGGCTGAGCCCCGGTGATCATATTGCCTTAATCGATTTGGACTCCTAACCATGAAAAGTGCCGTTTTGATCAAAGACACCCTGGCCGAACTGGCCCAGCATAAACTGCGTACTTTTCTAACCTTGCTGGGCATGATATTTGGCGTGGGTGCGGTCATTGCCATGTTGAATATCGGCGAAGGTGCTGAGCGAGAAGCGCTGAAAACCATTGAAACCATGGGGCTACGCAATCTGATTGTTGAAGGCCGCAGCTTTGACGAGAATACCCTACTGGAGCACCGAAAACATTCATTAGGCCTGCATTATGGTGACATTGAGGCCGCCGTTTCCACGCTGCCACAGGTGACCGGCTACAGCGCTGAACGCCGGATCGAGCGTTATGCCATGATCAGCCATGCTGGAAAAAGTGATGGCCAGGTGGTGGGTGTCAGCCCCAGCTACTTTCAATTGAGTCAACTGGATTTCCGCGCCGGTGAGCCTTTTAACGAAAGCCACGAGCAACAAGCTGCTCCTGTTGCAGTGCTTGGATCCTCGGTTGCTCAGAGTTTATTCCCTACCGGGGATGCGCTCGGTCAATTTGTCAAAGTCAATCATGTTTGGCTGCAGGTGATCGGCGTGCTGGCAGAGCCTTATCAAAGCGATCAGGACTTTCAGGGCGTACAACTAGGTGGCGAACAAAACCAATTGTTCATGCCGCTGAATACCGCACAAAGCCGCTTTCGCGCCGAGCATTTAGCGCCCGATCTGGATGCCTTTCGACTGCAGCTGGAAGAAGGAGCCAACTCTGCTCTGATAGCCCAGGCACTGCACCACCTGCTTAGTCACCGCCACAATGGCATTGATGATTTCACCATCATCGTGCCTGCCGCGCTGCTCGCGCAGCAAAAGCAAACCCAGCAAATTTTTAATATTGTCATGTCCTGTGTCGCAGGCATTTCCTTGCTGGTTGGCGGCATTGGGATTATGAACATCATGCTGGCCACCGTGCTAGAGCGCACCAAAGAAATAGGCTTACTACGAGCCGTTGGCGCCACCCGGCGCGACATCAAAATGCAGTTTATCGCCGAAAGCTTTGCCATCGCTATTTTGGGCGGTGTGCTTGGTATTGTGTTTGGCATTATGCTGTCGGAAATCATTGCCTTTTACTCCGACTGGGCTGTTAGCTGGTCGATCCCAGCGATCGTCATTTCGTTCAGTATTTGTGCCTTAATTGGCGTAGCCTTTGGCGTCTACCCCGCCATGCGGGCTGCGGAACTCGACCCGATTACGGCATTACAAACGGATTAAAGGCTGCGTCAAGGCAGCAGAAAAGCCTCTACCTGTCGCAAAACAATGGGAACAAACTTGCAAGAACTGACGAAAAGAGCTTAACTTGAGAAACCAGTCTCCATCCGGTGAAAATTTTGCGCATTTTATTGTTTTGCTTAACATTGTTGATGTTTCCGTTGGAAGCTAAAGTTCTGTGGCAGGACTTCCGCTTAACCTATTTATATGGTGAGAATTACCGAATTGGCGATCCAACCCGCCATGTATTCACCATAGAGCACGCCGCCAATACCAGCTGGGGCGATAACTTTTTCTTCCTCGACCATATGCGCTTTAAAGATGGCACCCGTACCAACTATGCCGAATTGCAACCACGTTTTAGCTTGGGAAAAAACACCAGTGGCAACTACCAGTTTGGGCCAGTGAAGGATGTGCTGCTGGCTGCTCATATAGAAATGAGTAGCTTGGCCACCAATTACCTGTATGGCGCAGGCGTGGATTTAGCGGTGCCTGGCTTTCGATTTGTGCAGGCCAATGTCTATCGGCGCAACAACGACAAAGTCGCCAATAACTGGCAACTCACCCTGGTTTGGGCCTACCCTTTTACCCTTGGTAAGCAACAATTCTTACTGGATGGCTTTATGGACTGGGCCAGCACCAGCGAAGATCAACGCGCCAATCTAAACCTGACTCCACAGTTGAAGTGGTTACTGAGCCCACATCTTGGCATGGATAGTCAGCTATGGCTTGGTATCGAGTATGTGTTCTGGCGCAATAAGTTTGGTATCGCCGACAGCCCAGGCTTTCGTAGCCATGAAAACAATGTCAATCTGCTGGTGAAATGGCACTTCTAGCCAACACGAGGTCCCTCATGCACGCTTTATCCATCAAACAAAAAATCATGGTACTGGCGATACTGCCAGTACTGTTGCTAGCCCTGATCCTGACCTGGCAATCCATTCAGCAGGCTCGTGCTATCGCAGCGATGAGTATTACGCAAATGGAGCAATCCCTGTTTGCCGAGCGGCGAGCTCAACTGGATGCTTTTTTGGAACTGGCAGTCACCGCCACAACCTCAGCCAGAACAGACGAGGATCGCAAGCAAGTGCTACGGCAACTTCGTTATGAGCAGGGGGAGAACTATTTCTTTGTTTACGATACTGACGGTGTTCAAGTTGTCAGTGCCGACAACCCGGCTCGTGAAGGACAAAACTTTTACAACAGCACCACACCTGACGGTCGCCACTTGGTACGTGATTATATTCAGGCAGCCCAGCGTGGCGGCGGCTATGTTGAGTACAGCTGGCCGCGCGTCGGCAGTTCAGTCCCCGCACCTAAGCTGGCCAAAGCCATACTGATGCCTGGGACCAATTGGGTACTGGCCACCGGTTTCTATATTGATGATTTAGAGGCGCAGCTGGCTGCATTGCAACAACAAACTAACCAACAAGTACAAGCCGGTATTGTGAAGTTGAGCTTAGTTGCTCTGCTTGTATTAGCCGCTATTATTGCTCTTGGTTTAGCATTAGCCCGCAGCATACTCAACCCTTTGGCGCAGGCCGTGCAAGCTATGAAAGAGATTGCTCAGGGCGATGGAGATTTAACGCAACGGCTGGATGATCATGGTCATGAGCTTGGTGAGTTGGCCAAGGCCTTTAACGAGTTTGCCGCTCAGGTGGCAGAGCTGGTCAGCAACATCCGGGTATCGGTTAACAGCCTGAGTGAGTCAGGCGAGTCGTTATCCAGTCTGATGCATCAGGCAGAGCAAGGAGTGCAACGTCAGCATAGTGAAAGCGATCAGGTGGCCACGGCCATGCATGAAATGGCCACTACCGCTCAGGATGTTGCCAGCAGCGCCAGCAATGCTGCCCATGCCGCCAACGATGCCGACAGCCAGGTTCGTCAGGCGGCCATGACATTGCAAAGTGCCATTGAAGTGATCCATGGGCTGGAGCGTCAGGTGCAAACCGGAGTTGAAGTGATCAGCCGAGTCGGCAGTGAGTCACAAAGCATTGGCGGTGTAGTCGAGGTAATACGCGGCATTGCCGAACAAACCAATCTACTGGCATTGAATGCAGCGATTGAAGCCGCCCGAGCCGGTGATCAAGGCCGTGGCTTTGCTGTAGTTGCAGACGAAGTACGTACTTTAGCAGCCAGAACCGCATCCAGTACGCAAGAAATCAACGATATGATTGGCCGGCTGCAGCTTGGCTCAGAAGAGGCTGTTCAGGCCATCGATCAAATAAAAGAAGGTAGCCAACATACTGTCACCGAGGCATCCAAAGTCGATGCGGCATTGCAGGAAATCCAAAATGCGGTTAGCACCATCAATGATATGAACAACCAGATTGCCAGTGCCGCCGAGGAACAAAACACTGTGTCGGAAACCATCAACCAGAATGTGCATGCCATAGTCGCCATCGCGCAGGAAACCGCTGAAGGTACCAGTCAAGCCGTAAGTATCAGTGAGCAACTCGCCACCCTGGCTACCGAGTTGGATCAACTGATCTCGCGCTACAAAACCTGATATCATAGAGCAAACGACTAGCATAGGGAAAGTCCATGAATAGGCTGGTGCACTGTATCTGGCAACAAGCCAGGCACAATGCTTTTACTGATTTGATTGCTTTCAATCAAACGCTTTGGTGTGTGTTTCGTGAAGGCAGCGCGCATATTTCACCCGATGGCGCCTTTCGTATTCTGCGTTCACTGGATGGGGTGCATTGGCTGTCGACTGCTTTGATCCAACTACCCCATGCCGATTTGCGTGATGCCAAGTTTAGTGTTCTGCCCGATGGCCGCTTGATGCTGTATGGCGCTGGTGCGTTGCATGATCGCAGCCAGCAAACCCATCAATCCTATGTCTGGTTTTCCAATAATGGCCTGGATTGGTCAGAGGCGATCGCAGTTGGCGAAGCCAATATCTGGCTGTGGCGGCTAAGCTGGCATCAGCAGCAAGGGCTAGCCATTGGCTACAAGTGCGGCAAGCCGCATTTTATCCGCGCTTACCACACCAGCAATGGCATCGATTACACCCCAATCAGCCCAGATAGTTACAGTGGCAGCTACGCCAACGAAAGCGCTTTGTTGTTTGAACCAGATGGCACTGCATTGTGTCTGTTGCGCCGCGACCCTGAGCATGGCTTACTTGGCAAAGCAAAGCCACCCTATAGCCAGTGGCAATGGCAGGATATTGGCTGTCGTATTGGTGGGCCACAATGGCTCGAATTACCGGATGGCCGCCTGCTGGCCTGCGTCCGCCTGTACGATGGCCTGGTGCGCACCAGTTTGTGCTGGGTAGACCGGCAAAGCGGCCAGCTGACCGAATGGCAAGCCCTGCCCTCCGGCGGCGACTGCAGCTATGCAGGCATGGAGCTAAAGAACAACACACTGTACGTCAGCTACTACTCGTCGCATGAAGGCCAGTGTCGGATTTATTTGGCTATTGTGAAACTGTAACTATCACTGCGCCTGGTCCGTTGCTCATTCAGGTAACGTTGGTTCAGTTGCACCATCGTTTTTATCAAGCCTTGGTCAATTGCGATGAACAGCCTTCCAGGAATGATACTCCGAAGGGCGAAGACCATACCGAGCAAGCACTCCCTCATGCAGGCGACGGAGCTCTTCGATAACCAAGGCTTGTACCTTGGGTCGATCATGTTCCGGGACCTGCTCAATGACAGCTTGTTGAATAGTCGAAAACGGTTCAGCATCTGGTTGGGTGACCACGCCAAAAATCGTTTGTCTAATAAAATCACGCCAGGCCAGCCGAAGAGGATCGGGTTCTGCCAAATCTTGTTTAATGGCCAGATACTCTTGTGTCGAGCGCTCGTAAGCCCAGACGTAAAGGTCGCGTAACAGTTCCACTCTGGTCATTTCGTACACACCCAGTGTGGCCCGGCTGTAAGCCTGCTCCGGTACATCGAGAAAAGTCAGCGGACACAGGTTCGCCCGAAACAACGGCAGATTGGCCGCCAGTCTCGAGGTGCGTTTATTGATATCGGCAAAGGGCTGCAAGTAGGGTAAATGCACCATGATGAAAAAGGACTGTTCAAAAGGATCTTGAATTTGGTTGGCCTTGTTGAGCATTGCATCCAACACGCTCTCAATTTGCTGAGGGGTGGAAAGTGGACGATAAACACTTTTTCCAATATCAACCGCGTGCTGGCGGATACGTCCCTCATCTGCCGGATTCGCCAGTAAGTTCTCGGCCAGAGCACTATGCAGGTTCATGATGGTGTAGCGGCTGAAATCCGCGCTATCGACGTTTTCAACCAGCAATTCTATGGCCGTTTTATGGTTAAGGATCATCTGAGTTTCAACGGCTGCTTTGCCATATGCGGCCTTACCCTGCTCAATAAGTTCACGTGTATCCAAACGAGAATAGGTATTGCCTTCAAGGTGACTCGACGCCCATGATAAATCAATCAGCAGGCGGCTCAGTATCGCACGGCTGTAGGTACCTGCAGGCTCTGTCCTATCAAGCGTTCTGCCCATTTTGTGCAATTGGCGACGCAGAGACTCAGACAAGTACCAGGTCTTATTAGGGAGGTAGGAATCTAAAAAGTCATGCTGATAACCCACCGGCTTACGTGCTTCTACTGGCTGGTCAATGTAGGCTAAGATATCCTGGCTATCGGCTGAAACGGGAATAAAATCCGGAAAATGATCAACTCTGCCGGATAGATGGCTCACACCTGGTTGATGGTCAGCAGCATAATAGCGACGAGCCCTGCCTTCACCCTGCCCTATCACCTGGCCACTGGCAATGAGCTTCGCGATAGTACGCTGCGCAGTTCGCCTGGCAATAGCAGGGTGCTTAACCAGCAGTTCAGCCAGCGTCAGACCGGCTCCAGCAGCCTCGATGCTATGCAATAAATCAGTGGTGGATGACATTGGAAATGGCGCCGTTTCAACCTATATATGGCGCAATTATGGCGCAGTTGATAAAACTGCGCCAGTTTTTATAGCAAAAGTGGCGCAGTTCAAAGAACTGCACATTGTACGTCGTCGCATGAAGGCCTGTGCCGGATTTGTCTGGCAATACTTAGTCCTTCTTATAGCTAATGCCGTAGTGTGCACCATATTCCGCGATGGGTTCTAAGCCAACAGCCGCTCTGCGTACATCTACATTTGCTTCATCTTCAATCGGCAGAAAGTAAGCATGCCCTGTCACATTATCAATGCGTACCTGGCTGCCATATATCTGTTTTTTCCC
>JAIUMG010000102.1 GCA_022565655.1 Alkalimonas sp. | reverse complement strand
ACCAGGTGCCAATATCGGTGAAGACTGCGCCATTTTCGAAGCCGTACACGGCAGCGCGCCAGATATCGCCGGTAAAAACCTGGCCAACCCAAGCTCGGTGATCCTGGCTTCTATCCAGATGCTGGAGCACTTGGGCATGAAAGACAAAGCCGAGAAGGTTAAAGCCGCCCTGACCGATGTAATTGCCAGCGGCGACCGCACCACCCGCGACCTCGGCGGCAGCCACGGCACCACAGACTTTACCGCTGCCATGCTGGAACGGCTGTAAGCCTTACCCCGCTACCCCGATAAAAAACCGCCGCTGGCGGTTTTTTTCGTTATTGCCCTTAAAAGGATTGCAAGCAAGCCTCTAGACTAACCTTTTCGTAGCAGCAATCCATTCAAGGCCAAAGGCCATAGCACAAGCAGTGCGCCAACTGCTGCCAGCACACTTGCCGGCACCCACCAGAATGGCACGGCAATAACCAGCCCCAACAGCAAAACGCTGGCGGCGGAAATAAGTATCGAAACCCCGGCTATGGCAGCATGCGAGGCTATAAATGGTGCCATCCCTGCAGCGCGGCGCATGATATTGAGTTGATCAAGCGCAAACACGGCAAGACCGCTAATTAAAATGGCGGCAGCAGCCAGCAAAATGCCGGCATTGGCGTTTGCAATAAGCCCAATCACCACCATCAAAGTACCAGTAAAGAATAGAGTGATTGAGCTTGGGTCTACTCCGCTTACACCCTGTGAGCTGCTGTTTTCATCAGCACATAACCGCCCTAGTGGCACATCGAAAGCCGCGGCTAAACTTAGCTTCGTTTCACGGGCACCTTTACCCTCAGCTTCGACCCGTTGGATGGTGCGCAAGCTCAGCCCCGAAATCTCGGCTAATTGCTCTTGTGACCACCCCCGGCTCTCGCGCAGAGATTTAACTTGTTCAGCATTAATACTCATGTCTTGCAGCATAATTAGTTCTCCTGATAAATGGAAGCATCAGCATGTTCCTCGCACCTGAAAAACACCACGACACGGTAACGTTAAAGTTACGACAACACCCCGCCAGCAGCATGCCAGTTAGGTCTGAGCTATACTCTCGTCACCGGCTATTCATTTTTTCCGCCCCATAATGACAGCAAAGAGTATGCAAATAATTATGCCTCGAAATAGAAACCTCACCGAACTCAAGAATATCGGCAAGAAGATTGCGGGTCGTTTGCATTAAATAGGGATCTTGTAGGTATCATACACCGGCTGGTATACCAGGTACTTGAAGCGCAGCAGGTGATGAAAGTGCTTCGGCTATGGAGCCACTACGAGTAATTCATCACTTGCGCTGAATATGTACCGTGACTTCTTCGCGATCGTGATACAGGTGCTTGGCCTGAATATGGTAATTGATCCCAGCCCCTTGTAGCCGCTGATGAATATGATCCATCGATTGCGACACCACATCATAGCGTTTTTTCATCGGTAACTTCAGATTGAAAATAGTCTCCTGGCACCAGCCAGAGATTAGCCAATCGCAGATGCGATCAGTGACCCGGTTCGGTTGTTCGATCATATCGCAGACCAACCAATAGATATTTTTCTTCTGTGGCTCAAACTTAAAGCCATCAACCTGATAATGCTTCACCTGGCCGCTATCCATCAGGCTTTGCTCCATCGGGCCGTTATCGATGGCAATAACCATCATGCTGCGCCGCACCAGCTGATAAGTCCAACCGCCGGGGCTCGCGCCCAAATCTACCGCATTCATGCCAGAAGCCAAACGCTTGTCACGTTCTGATTCTGGAATAAAGGTTAAAAAAGCTTCTTCCAGCTTTAAGGTGCTGCGACTAGGGGCATCTTTGGGAAACTTCAGCCGCATAATGCCGTTTTCCAGTGAGTTATTATTATCCGGGTAACTTAAACCCAGCATGGCCTCGGTGCCAGAAAGCAGAAACAGGTGCAGCACAGGCGCAGTTTGATGTTCCGCAGCCAAGCGTTTTTTAGACTGTCGGGCTTTATCCAGCAGTGTGCCTTGCTGGCGGAGTGAGAGCCGAAGCGGCACTGTCAGTTTACGCGCCAGCGTGGATAAGGTTTTGCCATCATTGGTTTCCGGGTACTCGACCCGCAGTTCGCCAAAGCCGGTGATGTCAGCTGCTGCAGTAGCCTCCAGCACGGTACTCACCCGATCGTGCGGCAGTAATTGCAGCTGTGGGGCCAGTAACAAGCACCACTGCCGGGTGAACACCAGCTTGCTGAGCGAGAAGGAGCGATAAAAACGTAGTAACTCTTCCGCATCATAGGCTTCAAAAATAACATAGGCACTATTCGAACTCAGCTTGCAGTAACCAAACAGATTTTTCTGAGCAGCTTTATCCTGAATTTCCGCAGCACATTCTTTTTCGAAACCTGAACGACAGTAAAGCAACAGTTGCTTCATGGTGTTTTCCTGAACCAGGGGCTAAACGCAAGTAACAGCCAGCCCACAATCAAAAGTTGTCCGCCGATAGGTGCTAACCGGCCAACATGAAAAGGCAATTGAAACACAGCAGCCAGCAGTGTGTATACAAAAAGCCAACTACCAAGATGCCAACAAGCCAATACGGCAGCATCCCGACGACGGCCTTGACCATGTAACGATAGCGCCAGAATAGCCAGGGTGTGCAGGGCCAAAATAGCCATGGCGCTTATCAGCTGGCGTTGTGCTGCATGATCCAGCTGACCATGCCACAGGTGCATGGCTGCAG
Organism: Alkalimonas sp.; assembly: GCA_022565655.1. GTDB lineage: Bacteria > Pseudomonadota > Gammaproteobacteria > Enterobacterales > Alteromonadaceae > Alkalimonas. The sequence continues at coordinate 7,732 of JAIUMG010000102.1, read as the reverse complement.
CTGCCAGGCCAACCCAAAAGGCACCATAGAGTCCGGCAGCACTCAGGCTAAGTTGTTGCCAGCGCTTCATGCCGTTGCCAGCCTGTCATCAATAAAAGCCCGGCTGTATTGAGCTGCTTGCTCAATCAATTGGCATTGCTCCAGGCCACTTCGTTTTCGGGGTTTAAAGCTATGATCGCCATCCTCTAACCAGTGCATTGTAACGCCAGGCCAACTACTTTCGCTAAGTTCAGCGTGAGAGCCAAAGCTATCCCGGCTGCCTTGCAGGATCAACAACGGCTGCGCCAGCTCAGCAAAATGAGTAGTCCGGTACACTTTTTTACCTGGGGCATGAAAAGGATAGCCATACGCCAAAGCCCCCTGTACTTTTTGCTCTGCCGTCAGCATGCTGGCTACACGCCCGCCCATCGATTTACCGCCAATAAACAATGGTAAATCCGCCGGGCAAGAGGCAATCTGCTGCTGAAAGTATTGCTGCAACACCGGCATCCGGTTGGGTGGCCGTTTTTTTTGCTCAGCAAGCTGCTGCTGCATGTAGGGAAAGTTAAAGCGCCAAACTTCAACACCCACCTGCACCAGTGCCTCGGCCAGCCATTGCATAAAGTCACTGCAGGCACCGGCTCCCGCGCCGTGAGCTAACAATAAGCGGGCAACCGGCTGAGCTGGGCGGTTAATCTGCGGCGACGGCATTGGTAAATTGTTGTTCATTAAATTGTTGTTGTTCCTCTTGCACCATCGAAACCAGCCACTGGCGAAAGGCGGAGATTTTTCCTAACTCAGCCTGGCTGTCGCGGCACACCAGATAGTAAGCATCTTTAGAGATCAACACATGATGAAAAGGCACAATCAACCGACCCGAGCTGATATCCGGCCGGGCCAGCACATTGTGCGCCAGCGCCACACCCTGGCCATGAATGGCCGCTTGCAGCACCATGGAGGAATGACTGAAAATAGGCCCCTGATTGACGTTAAAATGTTTATAGCCCTGGCTGGTAAACCAGGATTTCCAGGCCTTTCGGGAACCATCATGCAATAAATTATGAAACCGCAGATCGGTCACTTCCTGCAAGGGCTTACCCGAATTTAACAGCAATGGCGAGCAGACCGGCAGCAAGTACTCTGGCTGCAGTTTATCTGAACGTAAGTTGCGCCAATAACCGCGGCCATAATACACCGCGACATCAACATCATCGGTGAGCGAGCCTTCATCCTGATCAACCGCCTTAATACGAACATCGATATCCGGGTGTTGTTCGCTGAATAAACTCAAGCGAGGCACCAGCCACTGAATGGCAAAGCTTGGCTGCATACTGACCGTTAGTGAGCCTTTAGCACCCCGGGCAAGCAGTTTCTCAGTAGCTTCATGCAGCTGAAGGAAAATATCCCGCATATCCTGAAAATACCCCTGCCCCTCTTCGGTCAGCAACAAAGAGCGATTTTTGCGCAGAAACAGTTTCAGCCCCAGGTGATCTTCCAGTGCTTTAATTTGATGACTAATTGCTGCCTGGGTGACAAACAACTCCTCGGCCGCCTTGGTAAAACTAAGGTGCCGGGCAGCGCTTTCAAACGCCTTTAGCGCATTCAGGGGAGGTAAACGTCGGGCCATAGCTGGCAAATATCCTTGCTGCAATCAACGAAGTTAGGCTGTCGGCGGCGTGTAGCCTTCCACCTCGACGTCTTTGCCTTCGAACAAGAAAGCAACCATTTCTTTTTCCAACAACTTTCTGTGTTCTGGATCCATCATATTCAGCTTTTTCTCGTTAATCAGCATGGTTTGCTTGGCTTGCCATAAACCCCAGGCTTCTTTGCTGATATGATCAAAGATTTTTTTCCCCAGTTCGCCTGGGTACAGTTGAAAATCCAACCCCGGTGCGTCTTTATTTAAGTACTGACAATGCACAGTGCGTGACGTGGTACCTGACATAGTGGCCTCATAAATCATTAGTTTGGTTTATATTAACGGAAACTCAATCCGATTGCTGCTTTAACTGTTGCTCAATCCATTTGCGAATAGGAGCCGGTAAGCCAACCTGAGCTAACTGTTGCCGGTTATACCAGCTTTGGGCGGCGGTTTCCTGCACCCCGGCACTCGGGCTCCAGATAGAAGCATCCAGCTGATAGTGACTAAACTGATGGCTGAATGTTCCCATCAGCTCTGCGTGCGCTAGCCGCGGATCATCGGCCTCGACTTCCGGTAATGCCAACAATGACGACCAAATGCCCCGATCAGGGCGTTGCTCTAACAACAACTGCTGCTTCTGATGCACCCACAAAAAATGCCCGGCCCGGCTCGGTTTGGCTTTTTTAACCTTGGGTGTTGGCAATTCTGCAACCCGGTTTTGCTGATAGGCCAGACAGACCGATTGCAAAGGGCAACTCTGGCAAGCTGGCTGACGCGCTTTACACAGTGTCGCTCCCAGATCCAGCAAGGCCTGAGCAAATTGGCGGTTATGCTCTCGCGGTGTCAATTGCTCAGCCAGCTGCCATAGTTTTTTTTCCAGCGCACTCTGGCCAGGAGTTCCCTCCAGTGCAAACAGCCGGCAAAATAAACGCCGCACATTGCCATCAACAATAGGGCCGTAGCGGTTATAAGCAAATGACATGATGGCACCTGCCGTGTAGCGGCCGATACCTGGGATCTGCTGCAGTGAAGCCAAGTCATCCGGGAAGCTACCGCGCGCGGTAATCGCTATTGCCGCCTTATGTAGATTTCGCGCTCGGGCGTAGTAGCCAAGGCCCTGCCATAATTCCATCACCCGTTCTTGCGGTGCCTGTGCAAGGCTGGCGATATCCGGAAATGCCGCCATCCAGCGCTCAAAATAGGGGATCACGGTACTCACCTGAGTTTGTTGCAACATCAACTCAGACACCAGTACTTTATAGGGGCTGATATCCTGCTGCCAGGGCAAGTCGTGCCGACCTTGTTGCTGCTGCCAATCAATCACCCAGGCGGCAAAATCATCTGCATTAAAGGTAAGCTCTTTCAAATCGACTCCGGTTTTGTCCTAATTGCCCTCTTGAAACGCTGTTGGGTGGGCACGAACCACAGCGCGAAGTATACAAGCATCTGGCATAGGCAGCAAAAGCAGGTTGAGCTTCAGGCCCAGAACGCGGATAATACGCCGCTTATAGCCTTATTCAGCCGGAGTACACCATGAGCGACCTGCAACCGCAGCCTACCACTGACACAACAGAACAGCCGTCTTACATTCGGCGTATTCGCAGCTTTGTGCTTCGTGAAGGCCGCTTAACTAAGGCGCAAAAACTGGCTCTGGAGCAATACTGGCCACGCATGGGGCTGGATTACCAAGCCGAGTTGGTTGATTTAGCCACACTGTTTCAACGACAAGCGCCAACGGTGCTGGAAATAGGCTTTGGCATGGGTAAATCGCTGGTGCAAATGGCACAGGCTGCGCCGGAAAAAAACTTCATAGGTATTGAAGTGCACCGCCCTGGTGTGGGTGCTTGCCTGGCCGATGCTGCCAGTGCCGGTATTGCTAACCTGAAAGTCATTCAGCACGACGCAGTCGATGTGCTGAACGAAATGATACCGGATCAAAGCTTAGCGACGGTGCAACTGTTTTTTCCCGACCCGTGGCCAAAGAAAAAGCACCATAAGCGCCGCATTGTTCAGCCTGAGTTTGTTCAGTTACTACGGCAAAAACTGGCTATCGGTGGCGTCTTTCATATGGCAACCGACTGGCAGAACTATGCCGAGCATATGCTGGAAGTTATGCAGGCAGCGGAGGGCTTTAGCAACCTGTCTACCGGACAAGACTATGTAGAACGCCCTGCCCACCGCCCCGAAACCAAGTTTGAATTACGCGGTAAAAAGCTTGGCCATGGTGTCTGGGATCTGATGTTTAAGCGGGAGCACTAAGATGCTGACCACTGCCAGCCAGATGCTGTTGAGAAACCTGGCCGACTTGAAAGGGCATACCCTACTCGTTGAACCACCACTTGATCCACTAGCCAGTCAATTGCCTAAAGCTGATACCGAAAGGCAGTTCAGCGTCTTTACCAGCCTGGCTTCTGTCGCCAGGCAGTGGCAACAAGCCAGGGTACCCTGCAGCTTTGGTACCAAAGCTGATTTTACCGGGGCATTTCAGACGGCGGTGTTGTTTTACCCGAAAAGCAAAGAGCAATTTAAGTTGATGCTGCAACAAATCAGCCCAGTGCTGGAGCCAGATTGCGATATCTTTGTGGTCGGAGATAACAAAAGTGGTGTAAAAACCTTAAACAAACATGCCGCCACGCTCGGCATGTCAGCGCACAAACTGGATAATGCCCGCCATGCTTTGTGGTTTGTTTTAAGTGGCAAATTGCCTGACGGCGCAGCTTCGCTCAGCTCATTTCAGTTGGCAGTTCAGGGGGAGTCGTTCACTGTTTGCTCAATGCCAGGCGTGTTTAACCATGGCGCGCTTGATGCCGGCACCGAACTGCTGTTGCAGCAATTGACCCAGCCGCTCAATGGTTCTGTACTCGACTTTGCCTGTGGCAGTGGGGTGATTGGTGCCTGGCTAAAACAGTTATCCCCAGGCCTTGAGTTGTTTGCTTCCGATGTGAGTGCTTTGGCCGTTGCCTCGACGGAAGCGACCCTGGCTGCCAACCAACTTGCTGGCACGGTACAGGCCGTAGATGGTCTGCCTGATAGCCCGGCAGTATTCGATCATATTGTCACCAACCCGCCATTTCATACCGGTTTAAAAACCGATTACAGCATTGCCGAAGCTTTTATTCGTGATTGTCCCAAACGAATTAAAACCGGTGGCAGCCTGACGCTGGTGGCCAACACGCATTTGCCTTACAAGGGCTGGTTGGAAGCAAGCTTCGGACATTGTACTATACTGGCTAAAAGCAACGGCTTTAGTGTCTATCAGTGTATTCAACGAAAAAAACTCTAGGTCATACCATGAAGTATGCTGTCATCATGATGTTGGCAATGGCCGCTACCTTGCTGCCAGGCCAATCTTTTGCCGCCGACAGTGATTGTGTGCAAAACCCACGGCGTGTGAAAGCATGCACGCACCTGCTGTATCGCATCATGCAATTACCTGATCAACCCTCTGCGCAGGTACGTTGTATTTGCGTGGAAGACTTTCAGCCTTATTTGCAGCAACCCAGCTCAGAAGCGGCGCAGATCCGACAACGCATAGACCGACGCCAACTAGAAGCTGAGCTGGGGATGGAGTTGGAGCCAATTTTACGCATTTTGCGCCGCGAGGACTAAAAACCAGCCTAGCGCAGCCTTAAGCGCTGCTGAAAATCGCCCAGCAACAGAGGCTCCTCCGCTAAAAGCACCGGAATTAACCACAAGGTCCCCTGCTCGACCCAGTACATGGCATTTTGCTGCCACTGTTTTGCCAGCTCACGAGCCTGCTCCTTTTGACAGAACACCGCCCAACTTGCCTCCTGAAACGTTAAACAGGGCGAGGCACCGGTGATACTGCGAAACCGATATGGGCTTTGCTCCAGCTCCGCAGCTAAGGCTTTACTCATACAAAGATTAAAGCCCTGATTGCATAGCCTTCCCATCGGATTGGCTGCACTGATAATTGCAAAGCTGACCTGGTCTGAAAAAGGTTGGTGACTTAAGAAGATGGTTTGTTGATAAAGTTGCCAAAGCTGCATAGGAGGCCCGCCAATTAACTGAGTGGCAAAAAACCAGGTTATCAGTTTGCTAAATCATTGATTTGTGCATAACATTGATAATAGCCAATTATGGCATATCAGGCTAGCTTGGAAGATGACAACTGGATGATAGAAAAAACATTTTCGTTAAAATACATGCTGATTACCATTATCATGTTAATTTGCAGCCTGACCTTAATCATTTCCCTTGCTGTTTCAACAACACACGATATTCGCTCGCAACATAACAAGCAACTCAATCAACTGGAAGCTTACGCAACCATTATTGCATTAAGCTCAGCTAGCAATTTACAACTCAATGAGAGCGAATATCTTGAACAGCAACTGCAAGCTTTTGCTGCAGTACCAATCATTGATAATATCCATATCTATAGCCATAGCACAGAACAAAGTGACCCAACATTTTTTACCAGCTATAACCGCCAAACCGTTGGCCCTCATCCAACACAATTTCATCGATTGGAGCAATTGTCACAGCCACATCATAGCGGCGATTACTTCGAAATTATTGCTCCCATTCGTCAGAATGGCCAAGATATAGGCTATACCTATGTCCGGGCTAATACCAACGAGTTGTCACACTACCGGCAAAACCAGATTTTATACGGTGTCAGCATTGCCTGCATTGCGTTACTCATCGCCTTTATCATCGCCAATAAACTGCACAGGTGGGTCACCCGACCCATTGTGATTTTATTAGAGCAGGTGCAACGCATCACCAAAACACAAGACTTCAGCCTGCGCGTTCCCTCTTCCAACCTGGAAGAAGTCGACTCCTTTAGTAAAGCGTTAAACTTGATGCTGGATAAGATAGAGCGTCAATTTCAGAAACTGCAAAATGCAGAACAGGAAATCCGTCAATTGAACCAAAGTCTGGAACAAAAAATTTCTGAACGGACGGTGGCGTTAAAGGAATCCAACCAGGAATTGCTTAGTACTTTGGAAACATTGCACCAGTATCAGAATCAAATCGTTGAGACCGAGAAAATGTCCAGTCTTGGGCAGATGGTTGCTGGCATCGCGCATGAGGTGAATACCCCCATTGGGCTGGGCATCACCGCTTCCACCCTGATGCAGGATAAATTAAAAGTGATTGAAAGCGCCTTTGAAGAGAAAAAGCTAACCTCCTCTCAACTGGCTCGATTCATCAACGAAGCAGCGGAAAACCTGGCTATTGTCTATCGAAACCTGGAGCGAGCGGCCAGTCTGATCCGCAGTTTTAAACAAGTGGCGGTGGACCAATCCAGCGATAGTGATCGTGAATTTAATATGCTGCAGTTAATCAATGAGGTGCTGTTGTCACTGCGACCCAACCTGAAAAAAACATCCCATGAAGTCGTGATTAGCTGCCCGGAACACCTGGTGATCGAAAGTAAGCCAGGCGCCATCAATCAAATTCTGATTAATTTGATTATGAATAGCTTGATCCATGCATTTAGCGACAAAGAACATGGGCAGATCAATATTACCATCACCACTGATAACAATGACTGCCAGATCATCTACCAAGACAACGGCAGTGGCGTTTCAGAGCATATTCGCAAGCGGATTTTTGATCCTTTTGTCACCACCAAACGAGGTGAAGGCGGTAGCGGACTGGGCCTGCACCTGGTGTATAACCTGGTCACTCAGGCCTTACGGGGTAAAATTCAGCTGGAAAGCTCTATTGATGAAGGGGTGCATATTTTTATTGAGTTCCCGGTAATTATAAAAGGAAATAACTCTAATTAAGTAACTGATAATAAAGCACATTTATTTTGAAAACTCACACGTTTACTTTAGCTTAGTCTAAATGTTAACAAAATCACTTGTTAACAAAGCAAAGTAAAGCTATAATTGAGAACTAATTGGCAATGGTATGTCATTGTAAACTACCGAAACAAACCATCAATTTCACAAAAATCACATAAGGTTAATTATATGCAGACCCCAGTCGTTCTGATTGTCGAAGATGAAGAAGTTACCCGATTAAATCTGGTCAGCCTGTTTCAGGGCGAAGGTTACGATGTCATTGAGGCCGTAAATGGCGATGAAATGAACCAGCGACTGGAAGATAGCAAAGTCAACCTGATTGTTATGG
>JAIUMG010000101.1 GCA_022565655.1 Alkalimonas sp. | reverse complement strand
AGGATCATCGGCACTATAACCATCGAAACCAGCCATCATTATTTTAGCTGCACCACCAGCTGTAATAGCTGCAAGCGCATAGCAGATAACCAACGATGTTGGTAAAACACTTGCCTTATCGCCAAACTCAAATGTTTTTGCTGTGACTGACAAGCCATAATCCAATAACTTCTTGTCACCAAGTGAGCTTAAAACGTCTGCTGGCAGCATCGAAGCTGGCGTTATAAGTGGCTGCGGCAGCTTGGTATGAGCTTCGCAGTCAGCGAGCAGACGTATAGGATGACAGGCTACCCTTACATCAATCAAAGACTGCGATACAGCCGATTGCGTGTTTAAAGCCACGACGATTGGCTTGTAAGCGTTAATGAAGCTTTCTAAGGCAATACGATGATCTGCAACGCCAGGGCCAGTCCCCAATAAAAGTACTTTCTTGCCTGCAAACAACTCTACTGGTGACCAAGTACCCCGCGGCTCTCCATTATAAAACTCGCGAGTTGCACCTAATGTGTTAAGACTGAACTTCTTACCACCCTCTACTTTCAAGTGATTAATGGCTGCTAAAATGTCTTCTTCACTGTAACGTGAATCACTTAGCATTTCCTGAATATAGGTTGGGTGAATACCGTACTTCCCAGATAAGTAATAGTAAGGGTTAGAACCCCAACCACACTGATTTTTCAGTGGCTGAAAGTAAGAACGGATCACCGACATTAGAGGCACCATATTAATGCTCTTTTGGCGCATATCGGCGACTTCAATCACCAGCTCTTCGGTACGGGCATTGCCAGGGCCACGCCCCATACCAGTGACGGTAGCATCAAGCCAGGTGACGCCATCGTTTACAGCTTGCAGGGTGTTCGATAGAGCAAGTCCCATATTATCATGGGTATGAATACCCATAGGTCCCTGCCAATGCTTGCGCAGCCAACCAATGATCTTGCTGGTTTGTGCTGGATCCATGCTGCCCATGCTGTCAGCAAAATACAGCGCATCAATGGGGTAATTGCTAGCTTCAAGTGATAAAGCTTCCACTTCCTCTTGAGTACGGTCAGCAACCTGCATCAAGTTGAAGCCGACAACATAGCCTCGTTCTTTTAACCAATTGCAGGCTGGTAAGGCTTTAACAAACTCATGAACATGGCAAGCAATTCGCACTACATCAACAGGTGAGGAAGCTGCATCGTGAGGAAATAACTTTTGCAACACTTCTCCTTGTGGCATTTCGCCGACAATTTCGGTAGCGTTGATCATAACAGCAACTTTTAAACCTACTGGCACGGATAAAGTACGAATATAGCTATCGGTTGTATAAGCACTAGCCCCTTTAAATCCCTTATTAATCAGTGAGCGCAACCCAAGCTCGACAATATCAACTCCAGCAGTTGCCATCGCTTCAAGGTACTTATTTGTAACTTCGAGTGGGAAGTTCCAGCTATTATAATAACCGCCATCGCGGAGGGTGCAGTCCAAGAGTTTTAACATTGCAATATATTCCTATTCAGATGTACTGGAAAGATAACATGAAGTACAGGTTTTACCTGCCACATCCCAGCTGCGCTCTTTGATGATCCACTCACGGGCTTTGCTACCTAACTTAGCTTGCCGCTCCGGGCTATCGAGTAATTGCTGCAACACTCTTTGTAAGCTGCTGACACTACCTTTCTCAAATACTAAGCCGTTATAACCATCAGTTACTATTTCCGTTAAGGCCCTCGTACTTGACACCACGACAGCCTTTTGCAAAGCCATGGCTTCAAACGGCTTTAATGGCGACACTAATTCACACACTTCCCATGGCTTACGCGGGAACGGTGCGATATCAATAATAGAGTAGTAATCTTCCACCTCATCGTGCGGAACCCGACCGGTTAACAGCACCTTGTCATCCAGTTGAAAACTACTGACCTGCTCTTTTAGGGCATCAAATACCGCACCGTCCCCCACCAGCAATAAACGGAAATCCACGCCATTATCACGTAAGCCAGCAGCAGCTGAAATCAGATCATCCAAGCCTTCATAGTCAACAAAAGAGCCGATATAGCCTATTACCGGAATACCAGCAGGAATACCCAACCGCTCTGCAAGCTCACGTTTTGGTGCCTGAGGTAAAAAGCGCTCAGGATCAACAGAGTTAAAGGCAATGGCAATATTATCAGCTGCCACACCACGCTCAATTAACTGCTCTTTCATGGCCGTGGTAATGGTAATCACTTTATCTGCCTTGCAGGCAACTAAAGCCTCAAACAACTGCATATAGCGATATTTAGCCGTATTGACAAATTGCTCGTCTCTTGACGACCGGGTGACTTCCCAAAAGCCTCTCACTTCATACACAAAAGGTATACCCTTTCGTCTTGCCGCAATCAAAGCTGGTAATGCAGTCACATAATTTGAAGCAGCGTGCACTATGGCCGGTTGCTCAAGCTCGATAACACGTTCGTAATGTGCGATTGAAGCAAACAAGTATTCAACTTCAGTCAGCTCATTACGTTTTATGTCCAGCAAACGCTTGTAACTGATACCTTCAACTCTATCCTCTTCTGGTAAAATCTGACCTTCAAGTTCAGGTTTAAAATCAACCGGAAAGCCCGGACGGGTATAAGCCGCCACATGCCAACCAGCATTAATGATACCCCTGGCCAAACCATGTGAACGAGTGGCATATCCAACAGAAGTATAAGGAAGACTAAAAGCCAGCAGATTAAGAACTTTATTGGCAATAGGGGTAAATAAGCAGGGTTGCGCAGGGGCAGATGCAAGCCTTACAAGCTCTGCACGGCCAAGTACCTCATCAATAAATTTTTTATCATTGACCGTTGGTTTGGTCAGCTTACTACTCAGCAACTTTGCTAACTCAGCCGAACGCTCCACTTGCGCTGCATTCGATAACACCCTTACCACACCACGCAGCGTACCCGCTGATGCATCAAGCTGATGTGCACGCTCGGCAAAAGCAACGCTTTCACTTACAAAGCTAGCATTCAAAACCACGGTTGCAGCCTTTTGATAACAGAAAGCTGTAAACTTAGTGCTTTTACCAGCGCTCTGTAACTCAACCAGTTGCTCAACCCATGCTACCCCACCGTTCTCTAAGGCATGGTTTAATTTTCTGTCTAACAGTAACTTTTCGGCTTCAGTTAAAGAGTTCTTACCTTTGGCTAAACCAATAGGGGTTATATTGCAAACTGGATTAACAGTACTTAGCTTAGCTCCTTCAACCGCTCTTTTGCTTTTACCCTCTAAACTTTGCGACCACCGAAGCACGGGCAAGTGTTTAATTTGAGCTAGCTGCTCAAGCATGGGGGTAATAACCTTTTCAAAACTACGCTCACGCTCAACCCATAATTGCGCTTTTTTACCCATTTCATTGCGTTTTTTTGGGCTACGCAGCAACATTTCCAACTGTTTTTGTAAATCTGCTACATTACCTTTTTCAAAAAGGGCTATACCCGCGCCTTCTACAAACTCAGCCAAAGGGGCTACAGAGGAAGCAAGTATGGCTTTGCCAAAAGCTGCTGCTTCTAACGGTTTAATGGGAGATACCAACTCACATACGGGTAAATCTTTTCGTGGTATAACAAACAGATCTAATGCATCGTAGTAGGCTGCTAGTTGCTTAGGTGAAATACGACCAGGCATAAATAAGTTATTGGCATAGCCTAGTTCCCGAGCTCTGGTTTGCAGTTTTTCAGTAATAGGACACTGTTTTTTATGCATATCTGAATCAATAGCACTGGATGAGCCTACTAACAACAAAGCCACATCTATGCCGTTACCCTTTAACTTGGCGCATGCTTCCAACAAGTCATCCAGGCCTTCATATTCGCTAAAAGAGCCTATATAACCAACCGTAAACTTATTTTTGATGCCTTTGAGCAATGGCGGTGACTCAGTTCCTAATTGCGGCAGATTTTTAGCATTGAATCCATTAGGCACAATATGAATAACATCCGGGTTAACCCCTCGCTTCACCAGCTCATCACGCATGAAAGGGTTCAATGTGAACACTCGCTGTGCATGTTTTGCTACATAGGTTTCTTGCTCAACGTGCTTGTTAAATTCTGCTGAGTTAAACCACTCAGGAAAACGGGATGCTCGGGTTACTTCCCAAAAACCACGCACTTCATACGCAAAAGGGATACCTAAATTTTTTGCAGCATGCAGCGCTGGAATAGCATTTTCCCAATTGGACGCGGCCAATACCACCTCAGGTTTATACACTCGAAATGCTTCTTCTAAGGCACTAATTGCCTGCTGTTGCCATTGCTCTACATTTTTTGTTGTTTTTTTACTTGGCGAAGGTAAACAAATATATCTTAAACCATCAACGCAATGCTCAAGCTGATAACCTGCACCATCAAACCCTGGCAAATCCCAAGGGCGGCCAGGTCGGTTGATAGAAACCAAATCATAGCCTTGCTGCTGCATTGCAGAAGCAATACCATGAGTCCTTACGGCATAGCCGTTGCTCGTATGTGGATAGCTATGGCTTACGACGTAAACAATACGCTTTTCTAGCGAAAAAAAATGAGGTTGTTGCATCCCTGACCCTTGCTGCAGCACAATTTGTACTCCCTTTGATTAGCCTGTGATTCCAACTGCATCAACTAAGGAGTGCAACTTATTAATTTCTGAAACGGCGCTAACGAATGGCTTATGCTTAACTAACACACAAACGATATCAGCCTCGAGCCCTTGCTCTAAAGGGACTAACGTAACGTTATCAGAGGACAATTTTGCGGGCAGTTCATCTATGTTAGGTTCAACTATATGCAGCTTACAACCAGTACTAGCGATCTGTTGGGCAATGCCTAGTGCCGGGCTTTCACGCAAGTCATCAATATCTGGCTTAAAAGCAATACCCAGTACAGCAACGGTAGCTTCGCTACGCGTTTTATTGGGGTTCGCAGTATGCCAGGCATCCAGCTGTGCTTTTACCTTATCCAGTACCCAGCCTGGCTTGGAGTCATTCACTTCCCGCGCCATGCGAATAATACGGGCTTGCTCAGGCGCACTAGCCACAATAAACCAGGGGTCTACCGCGATGCAGTGACCGCCAACACCAGCCCCAGGTTGTAGAATATTAACGCGCGGGTGACGGTTCGCCAGTGCAATCAGCTCCCACACATTAATATCCAGCTTGTCGCAAATCATCGACAATTCATTGGCAAAAGCAATGTTGACATCACGGAAGCTGTTTTCAGTGAGCTTGGCCATTTCGGCAGTACGGGCATTGGTTATAACACACTCACCCTGCACAAAAGTTTTGTACAGGGCAACTGCTGCAGCTGAACACTTTTCAGTCATACCGCCAATCACCCGATCATTTTCAATCAGCTCACTCATCACATGACCAGGCAGTACCCGCTCTGGACAATGAGCAATGCGAATATCCGAGTCATCACCATGAGTTTGTGGGAAGGTTAAGTCCGGCCGTGCTGCTGCTAACCAGGCTGCCATTTGCTCGGTAGCACCTACTGGCGAGGTGGATTCCAGAATCACTAAGTTACCTTTAGCTAATACCGGGGCAATGGCTTCACTGGCTGCTTTGATGTAGCTTAAATCGGCGCTGTAATCATCGTTAAACGGGGTGGGCACCGCCATAATAAAAGCATCTGCTGGCTCTGGTGTTAACGTCGCCTTTAAGTAACCTTCGCTGACTGCCGCATGCACTACGATATCCAGCTCTGGCTCAACAATATGAATTTCACCACGATTGATGGTATTCACTGCTTTTTCGCTGACATCAACGCCAACAACCTTCATTTTACGAGAGGCAAATACGGCCGCCGTCGGCAAACCAATATAGCCTAAGCCAATGACAGACAAGGTTGAAAATGTCATCTGGAAATCCTTTAATTTGTTTTTAATTGATTGAGTGCGGTTAAAATACGCGAACAAGCCTGGCCATCACCATAGGGGTTGTGGGCAAAGCTCATGGCCTGGTAGGCTTGCTGGTTGGTTAGTAGCTCAGCTAACGCGGATTTAATGACGTTTGCATCTGTACCCACTAAACGCACGGTGCCAGCAGAAACAGCTTCTGGTCGCTCTGTAGTATCCCGCATCACCAGTACCGGCTTGCCCAACGAAGGAGCTTCTTCTTGAATACCACCAGAGTCGGTCAAGATAAGATAGCTGCGATTCATCAGATAGACAAAAGGCAAATAATCAAGCGGTGCTATCAGCTTTACGTTATCGATACCGGCTAATAGCCGGTTGACCGGCTCCTGCACATTGGGGTTTAAATGCACCGGATACACGATTTGGCAGTCCGGAAAGGCTTTGGCTGTATCTACCAGCGCCTGACAGATACGCTCGAAACCACCGCCAAAACTCTCGCGCCGATGGCCGGTGACCAGAATCAGCTTTTTATCTGCTGCCAGGAAATCAAACTGCTTAGCAAACTGTTGGCTTAATGCGGTATCTGTATTTACTTTATCCACCACCTGCAGCAAAGCATCGATAACCGTGTTGCCCGTCACAACAATGCTTTGCTCTGCCACCCCTTCCCGGCGCAGGTTATCTGCCGAGGTTTCAGTAGGAGCAAAGTGCAAGCTGGCCAAAGCACCAGTCAGTTTGCGATTGGCTTCTTCCGGCCAGGGCGAATAAATATTGCCGGTACGTAGGCCAGCTTCGACATGACCAACCGCGATCTGCTGATAATAGGCAGCCAGGGTAGTGGCAAAGGTGGTAGCGGTATCGCCATGCACCAAAACGATATCGGGTTTAAACTCTGCCAGAATAGGTTTTAAGCCTTGCAAAATAGCCGTAGTCACATCAGTAAGATCCTGACCTGGCTTCATAATGTTTAAATCATAATCCGGCACCAGCTCGAACAAAGACAACACCTGGTCCAACATCTCACGGTGCTGCGCTGTCACGCACACTTTAGCCTCAAAGCGGTTATCACTGGCCAGTTGCAGTGCCAGGGGCGCCATTTTAATGGCTTCTGGCCTGGTGCCAAATACGGTTAATACTTTCACTTACACCTCATTTTTAGCTAAGCCTTATTCAAGTGTCCTTGAATCAACTGCTCCCGCAATTTAATATATTCAATTAGTACTGCATCACACTGCCCCAGCAATTGAGAAAAATTACTGGAGCTTGATATTTTTTTTGCCTCTAGAATGCTCTGGCTTTTTTCTGTAATACAGCGCATCAAATCTTCAGAAGAAAAAAGGCTTTCCAATTCGATGTCTTTATCTTTCAACTTTACTTTAAGAGAAAAGATTTCTTCTTGTAAATTATTAACCTGCTTCTCAAACTCATGTTCCACTGAAAGTTTGTTTCGAATTAGAGTTTGATAGCATGAGTAAACCTCATTTAGTTGAAGCGATTTTACTTCTGCAACTTTTTCACAGTCACTTATTAATTTTTTCAACTGGATGTTCTCATTATTGAGAGACTTTATTTGGTCTAACTGCAAACTGGCAGCCGACTTTAACTCTTCTACTTGTTTCTTTCTGCTTTGGAACCACGACTGAACTTCAGCAAACTGATTTTTGGTTACTTGGTGCTGCTCTTGCTCCTTCATCAATTCAGCTTGTATTTCTTTGACTTCTTGCTTAGCTTGTTCCAACTGTTGCTTTGTTTGTGCTACTGCTACCCACAGTGGGTTGCGATAAAACTGCAGCAACGGAAAATCCGGATCGCTGCTGTCTATGACCTGCAGCTCAAAACCATGTTGCTCTAACAAGTTTTGCAAGTCAGCTTGCGTGGCCATGCTTTTATAAAGTGGTTTTGCACTAGCAACCAGTTGGATCTGAGTAAAAGGTACTTCCGGAAGCTGCAACAAGCTGTGCATTAATGCATTAGCACTGGCGGGGCAATCGATGATCAATGCATTGTTTGTACCCAGAATGCCAATGTCTTCTAGTAATTTGGGCAGTGGCATGGATGGCATGCTGCTGGTTTCCAGCAGCTTTAAGCCAGGAAATAGTTGGGTAAGCTCTGCAGTTGCTGGCATGCTGGCGCTGAGCTCAGACAAATTGTAACTGTACCAATTGTGCTTGCTGGCGGTGTCACTAACCAGTGCATGCAACACCTTACTACTTTTTTGTTTAGCAAAGCGCTGGGTTAACTCGGCACAGGTTGCTTCATTGGCATCCACTAGTACGACATGCTTTGCTGTTTGCAAAGCATGTGCTGGTTGCTCGGCTGAGCCTGCGCCAATCCATAGCAAGGTATCAAACTGCTTTGTCATGCTTTTTTCCTGCGACTAGTTGTTTTCTGATTCGACAGCAACTTAGGCGATACTTGACGGCCTTCGGCCTGGCCAAACTTGATAAAATGGATCAGCGGGTTTAGGCCAGAGGTGGCGACATCGCTATAGCGCTGCAGGTACCAGTTGCCATCAAACTGTACACTCGGGAAGCGCCCTTCTGAGGCGCCGTGCTGTAAATAATGCATGGCGGGGTTGAGGCCAGCTTTGGCCACATCTGGGTAAGTTTTTAAGTACCAATCAGCATCAAAATAATCGCTGGTAAAAAGTAAACCGATATCGCGCTGCAACTTCTCTTGCTGTGGGTCTTTGCGTTGAATGGTTTGTGCCAATTTACGCAGCGGTGCCGAGGTTTTCCATACCCGTGAATTTTTTAGTGCCTGCACCTCATGCTCGGCTTGATACAGCTGGTGGTGAAGGCCTGCATGTTCGGCTTGCAGCTGCTTGTGATCTTGCTGCAGTTTTTTCAGTTCACGTTCTTTTTGCTGCAGTGTTTTTACATCCAGGGTATGGCGGCGGGTTTGCTCTTGAATGGTTTGTTCAAGTTTGCTTTTTTGCTTTCGAACCGAGGTAAGAGTTTTCTTTTCATGACTAAGTTGCTGCTTGGCATGCTTTAACTGCTCGTTAGCTTGTTGCAATTGGGTGTTGGCTTCTTTTGCTTGCAAAAAATACCTTTCCAGCTCTTCCTGCACCGTAAAAAGCTGTTGCAACAACAGGTCGTTTTCTTGCTTCGTAGATTCTAGTTGCTTGATTAGTTCAGCTTGTTGCTGCGAAGATTGTTGTTGTTCTGTATTTAACCGCTGCAAGGTTTGCTGCTGCTCGCTTTGTTGCACTAAAAACTGCGCTAAATTTAGCTGAAGCTGCTCGCTATCTGCCAATGGTAATGCGCTGGCTTGTAATAAAGTATTGAGCTTTTGCAGCGCTGGCTGCTGTCGTACCAGCTGACAACTAGTCAGTAACTCCAGGCTAACTGAACAGGAGTGAGGCTGCTCTGGTATGGCGGGAAGCTTTAAAGTAGCCAACTGCTGGTTGAATGTTTTCGGCTGTTGTAACGCCTGGTGCAAATTGACCAATTTGATTTTATGCCGCTGCTTACGTTGCAAGCCGGTGAGCTGCGTGATGTGCTCTAACCACTGTTCTGCTGCCGTTTCCGGGCTTTGAGATGCCTGCAGTTGGCTGGCAATGGCGTATTCGGCCTGACTGAAGAACACCAGCAACTGTTCGATGGCTGGGTCGTGCGCCAGATTAGTTAGCTGTTCAACCGTCACTGGTTGGCGACAGATGGCATCTTGCGTGGGAAGCGATGCGGGTATAGCATCGAACGATTCTAACTCTGGCCAACTGGCGGCAAACTCAGGCCATGCCAAATCATTGGTACAAGATACTAACAGCTTCATTGATTCACCCTAACTGACCCCCATACCATGCATAGTGGGGCTGTACACTATTCGTTACTCAAACAGAGAATACTAACATAGAAATTGGTATTGCTGCAGTACAAAATTCGATATCACAACACATTTTTTAACCATGCTGAACACCTTACTCTGCGTAGTGCTCGGCCTGCTGAAACAACGGTGCTTGTTGATCTTTTGCCGACAGCTCTGGTGGGCCAGCGTACTGCCAATCGATGGCCAGTTTTGGGTCATCCCAGCGAATAGCGCGCTCATGCTCGGGCGCATAGAAATCAGTTGCTTTATACAAGAACTCGGCGCTTTCGCTTAGCACAATAAAGCCATGGGCAAAGCCTTCAGGCACCCACATTTGCCGTTTATTCTCTGCCGATAAACGGGCACTGACCCAGTGGCCAAAGGTGGGCGATGCGCGGCGTAAATCCACCGCCACATCCAGCACTTCGCCTTGTACCACTCGCACCAGCTTACCTTGCGGCTGCTGGATTTGGTAATGAAGCCCACGCAGCACGCCTTGGCTGGATTTGGAGTGATTATCTTGTACGAAGCTAACTGAACGACCCAGCGCCTGCTCAAACTGGCGCTGGTTAAAGCTTTCCATAAAAAAGCCGCGTTCATCGGCAAATACCTTGGGCGTGATCAGCAGTACATCTGGGATGGCGGTTGCTTCTATCTGCATCGTGTTATTGGCTGTCTTTGGCTACTGGATATTGCTTCATCAGCTCATGCATGGCCTGGGTAAAATCGCTGCCCAGGGCTTGACTGCGCAGGCCGTATTCGACGAAGGTTTTCATGTAACCCAGTTTGTTGCCACGATTGTGGCAAC
>JAIUMG010000100.1 GCA_022565655.1 Alkalimonas sp. | reverse complement strand
TGTGGGATACCGGCAAAGACATGCAAACCAAATACAAAGAAACCTCACGTGGCGGCCTGGCCGTGAATATTATTGAGTGTTAATGAAAAAAGCCCCTGATTTCAGGGGCTTTCTCGTAAACTCGGCTAAGTTAAGATAACTCCCCCACCCGGGTATCCACTTTTAGTTCTTTACGCCGGAACAGGTTCTTCACGTCTTCTAAAATCACGTACAGTGCCGGGATCAGGATCAGCGTGATCACGGTAGCAAACAGGATACCAAAGGCCAGTGACACCGCCATCGGTACCACGATTTGCGCTTGTAAGCTACGCTCAAGCACGATGGGTGTTAAGCCAAGGAAGGTGGTGGTTGATGTCAGCACAATGGCACGAAAGCGCATGGTGCCAGCTTCTTCGACCGCCTGACGAATGCTATGCCCTGTCGCTCTGGCTTTGTTGACAAAGTCGACCATGATTAAGCTGTCGTTCACCACGACCCCCGCCAACGCAATTAAGCCAAACATCGACATAATGCTCATGCTCAAGCCCAGCACCATGTGTCCGACCACAGCACCAATTAAGCCAAATGGGATCACACTCATAATAATCAGTGGCTGGCTGTAGGATTTCAGCGGAATAGCCATTAGGGCGTAGATCATAAACAACGCCAGCACTGCGGCCTTCATCATGTCTTTTTGTGCATCCACTTCATCCTGACTGCTGCCCTCAAGGCCAGTTGTCACACCTGGGTAGCTTCTTGGCAGCTCTTTCATAATGCCCTGGCGCACTTCACGGATCACCTGGCCAGGCTCTATTCGATCTTTGTCGGCAGATGCGGTAATGGTGACTGCACGCTCACCATTCACCCGGTTAATGGCATTAAAAGCAGGTTGCAACTCATAGCTGGCCACCATATCAAAGGGCACCTCACCACCATCGGCGGTGCGAATACGCATTTGCTCTAAGTTGCCCAGCGAGCTACGCTCTTCTTTCGGGTAGCGCACCATGACTTTCACTTCTTCACCATCACGCTGCATACGCTGAACTTCGGCGCCATAAAAGCCATAGCGTACCTGTCGAGCCACATCCGCCAGCGTCAAACCGAGCAAGTCCGCTTCTGGTTTCAGCGCCAGTACCACCTCATCATTGCCGCCCGTCAGGTTATCCTGAATATCGAAAATGCCTTCGTACTGAGAGAGCGCAAGCTTCAGCTCATCGGCAGCGGCTTCCAGCATGGCCAGGTCGTTACCGCGAATTTGCAGCGCAATATCGGCACCGCCGCCACCGGCTCCGGTAGAGGCATTAATATTAAACGAGCGAACCCCAGCCATTTCTGGCATCTCTTCGCGCCAGATGCGGGCAATTTCAAAGCCATCAATTTCACGGCCTTCGCTTTTCTCCAGTTCAAGCACCATTTGGCCACGGGTATCGCTGTTCAAAAACACCAATCGATGCTGGATCACATCAGCATTGTATTCCGACTGCAGTCGTTCATTCGTTCGTAGCAAGGCGGCTTCCATTTCATTCAGAGCTTGCTGCGTTTGCCGACTTGACGTGCCTTCTTCCATTTGAATATTGGCCTGAATAAAGTCACTGGGGATGTCAGGGAAGAATACCCAACGCACAAAGCCACCGGAAAGCAGACCAACCATCACCAGCATCATGGCAAAGAAAGTCGCCAGCGTCACATAACGAAACTCAATACAACGGCGGATCAGTGGCCGGTAATGATTATGGATGATATTTTGCAACCAGCGGGCGACGGCTTCACGAATGCCACGTAAGAAGTTACTGGCGCCGCGTCCTGAAGCATAAAACAACCCATGCCGGTCTGGATCCCATGGCTTGGTATCCATATGCGCAATGTGTGTGGGTAAAATAAGTTTGGACTCGACAATAGAGAACACCAGGCAAAGCACCACCACCCAGGCAATGGATTCCCAGATCGGCCCCATGCTGCCCCCCACCATCAGCATCGGCGTAAAGGCTGCTATGGTGGTCAATACGCCAAAGGTGGCCGGCATGGCAACTTTTTTTGCGCCGGCGATCACCGAATCGAGTGACTTGCCTTTTTTCTCAATCTCGCTGAAGGCACTTTCCCCAATGATGATGGCATCATCCACCACGATACCAAGCACCAGAATAAAGCCAAACAAACTGATCATATTGATGGAAACGCCAAACATCGGTAACGGCATCAGCGCCAGGGCACCAAGGAAACACACCGGAATGCCCACCATGACCCAAAAAGCGATACGAAACTCAAGAAAGAGGGTTAACGCCAGTAAGACCAACAACACACCATAAAACAGGTTACCGGTCATCAGATCAATCCGACCCTCCAGGTAATAGCTGCTATCGCCCCAGTGATCCAAATAAATACCATCGGGCAAGCTGTCGCGCTTTTCTTCAACAAAACGCTTCACATTTTCGGAGATCTGCAGGCTGTTATCATCGCCAACGGCATCCACCCGGATGGAGATCGACCGGTGGCCATTAAAGGTAGCGTCACCATCTCGCTCAATAAAGCCATCGTTAATGGTTGCGATATCCCCTAACCGCAGCCGAGTACCATCGTTAAAACGCAACAGAATAATATCGGCAAACTCATGGCCGCGGTAAGCCTGCCCCTTCGTCCGCAATAAAATATTGCCGGCATCTGAGCGAATACTGCCGCCGGGAATATCCACCGAGCTGTTACGCACTGCTAGCACTACCTGTTCAAACGTCAGGCTGTACTCTCGCAAGCGAGCTTCAGGCAGTTCAATGGATAACTCATAGTCACGCGCCCCAACCACTTCAACCTGGCTAATGCTATAGCGCTTTTTCATCTCATCGCGGACATCTTTGGCCAGCTCTTTTAACGCCCGCTCATTGGCTTCACCATACAAAGACAGCCATATCACCGTGCTTTGAAAGCGCTGCCGATACACCAACGGTCGTTCGGCTTGCTCTGGAAAGGTCGCAATGGCAGAAACCTGGGTGTTAATCTCCTCCATCACTTCGCGGATGTCATAGCTACTGGAAATCTCTGCACGAACAGTTCCCATGCCTTCTACCGCAGTGGAGCGGATCCGCTTAATACCATTTACAGCACGCAAACGTTCTTCGATTTTATCGATCACCGCTGACTCCACCTCTTGCGGAGCGGCACCTAAATAAGGTACCCGAATCGTCACTTCATCCAGCGCGATTTCCGGGAAAATTTGTTTTTTAATGGTCATTAAAGAGGCAATACCCGCGATGATAAGAATTACCATCAACAGATTGGCGGCAACGCTGTTGCGGGCAAACCAGGAAATAATCCCTTTATGCGTATCCATGGCTTACTCCTGCGGTTCAGTGGAGGTCGTTGACGCGGTTGCCGTGTCTTGCTGCCATTCGCCATCGACACGCCCCAACCGAACCTGCATACCAGGCAAAGGATTAGGCATGGCAGAGATCGCCAGTAAATCGCCGGCTTGCAAGCCCGCAGTTACATAAGCATAGCGCTCATCGGTTCGCTGCACAGTGACATCACGAAACTCTAGTTTGTGTTCAGCATCGACCAGCAAAACCTGATTTTGTGGGCGTAATAAGTTCCGCGGCAGGACCACCACTTGCTGCGATGACACCCCCGCAATCTGAGCCTGCACAAAACGACCAAACCGAAGCGGTTCGGCCTTGCTATGCGCTTGCAATTGGTAGGGATCATCCACTTGAACCACACCATAAATAACCCGGCTGCGCTCGTCGAGTACACCTTCCGTGCGAATTAAGCTTCCTTGCCACTGATGCAGATTGCCTGCAATCGCGGCTGTCAGCTTTACTTCGGGGTAACCACCTTGCCCGCGGCTTGGCAAGGTAATAAAGGCGGTGTCGTGATCGGTCAAAGGCAAACGCACTTCGGCCAGATCGGTGCCAAAAATCATACCGAGATTGCTGCCACGACTGATGAACTGCCCTAAATTAACACTTCGGCTTTGCAGCATACCAGCAAATGGCGCTCTGATTTCCGTTCTGCTTAAATCCCGAACTGCTCGCTCCAGCTCGGCTTCTGCTGAGCGGACATTGGCCAGTTCACGCGCCAGTTGCGGTCGTCGTAAACCCAGTTCGGGGGCAACACCTTCAGTAAATGAGGCCCACTCTTCTTCTGCTACCCGCACCCGGGCTTTTTCTTCTTCCAACGAAGCACTTGCTCTGGCTAAATTGGCCTCAGCTGCTTTGACGGCGGTTAAGTAATCATCTTGCTCAACTTTAACCAATAATTCGCCTTTGGCAAAAAAGCCACCTTCAACAAAGTTCTCGGATACTTCAGTGATCCGACCGTTCACTTCTGAAATCAGACTGGTCTTTAATTTAGGCTGCACGGTCCCTTGCGATGCAATGCGATACTGGATGTCTTCTACCTGAGCGGTAATGGCATCCACCAAGACTCCGGTGGGCAATTCTTCTCTTTGCTCTGCCGGCTGGCGAGCTTTACTGAGAAAAATCAGTACAGCAACAGCCAGGACGACGATAACGATAGGCAATATAATTTTTATTTGTTTGGGCGACATCGTTGCTCTCTATGTGTAATTCGGTTTTCTTATTAGTTCAGTGCTACCTTATACTAACCGAGAATGGAACTGGATGAGCCAGCCAAATGTTGCATCCTATACAAGACGATTGCCCTTGTTATTGGGTTCTTTACACAGTAAAAATAAAAAAAGAATTTATAAATCAATAACTTGCAATAGATCACCTGTTGACAAAAATCACTAAGCAGCCTGATATCGCCTGGCATCTTGCAATACTTTGTTACAACTCAGCCGCCTGGTTCAGGCTTTTTCCAACAGCAAACATCCAATGGAGTACCCAGCACCAAAAGAGCACAAAATGGCTTTATCGCCTGCTTGCAAGCCTTGCTTATGTTGGTGAAAAGCAATTATGGAACCAGCTGAAGCTGTATTGGCATAGCGATCCAACACTAAGGGCGCTTCTTCTGGCTCGGGGTCGCGTCCAAGGATTTTTTTGGCAGCAAAAATATTCATATTGATGTTGGCCTGATGCAACCACAAACGCTTCAAGTCATCTGCTTTCACCCCTTGGGCAGCCATTTCCGATTGAATGACATCCGCCACCAAAGGTAGTAGTTCTTTAAAGACTTTACGACCTTGTTGTTTAAAAAAGGCCACGTCAGGATCGGTGGTGTCAAAACAATGCTCGGTGTAGCCTACCTCACAACGGATATTATTCGAAAACTCCGTTTTTAGCTGCATGCCCAAAATCCGATACGCCTGAGTTGACGTCGCCGTTGCTTCTGCTTCGATAATAGTGGCAGTACAGACATCACCAAAAATAAAGTGGCTGTCACGGCTTTTGTAGTTTACCTGAGGTGAGGCAAACTCAGGGTTCACCACCAACACCACTTTGGCGGTACCTCCGCGAATGGCATTGACGGCATTGCTGATGGCAAAGGTCGCCGATGAACAGGCCACATTCATATCGAAAGCATAGCCAGCAGCACCCAACTGTTGCTGCAGTTCAACCGACAAGGCCGGGTAAGGTCGCTGCATATTCGAAGCGGCACAGATGATCAAGTCGACATCACGGGCTGTTTTGCCAGCTTGTTGAAGCGCTTCGTTGGCGGCAGCTAATGCCATTTCGACCATTTCTGGCGGTTGTTCCTCACCGCGTCGGGGAAATACCGGGTGCATTACAGCCGGGTCTAAAATCCCCTCTTTATACAACACATGGCGCGATTTTATGCCTGAAGCCTTCTCGATAAACTCACAGCTTGAGTGCGCTAGTGCATCCAGCTCACCGCGCTCAATTTCAGCTGCATGCTCGGCATTAAACTGATCGACATACTGGTTAAAACTGGCCACCAGCTCTTCATTGGAAATACTATCGACTGGGGTAAAGACACCAGAACCACTGATCACCACATTTTTTCTGGTCTCAGCTGCAGTTTGCTGTTTCATTGTTTGGTTTTCTGAGATGGTCATATAACACTAAACCTTGTCTGACTATGCTCTCATCAGCTGTATAAGCGCGCTGCGAAAGCTTTTATTAGAATGAATCAGACGATTATAACGCCTGATCCGACCTCTGGCACGGTATAATCATCCCTGTGCCCTTACTTTAGTTCAATAAGGCTCGCATAGCACGGTTCAGACCATCCAGCGTTAGCGGATACATGCGCTGTTCCAACAACTGCTGAATCATATCGATGGATTGATAATGCGACCACCATGCTTCTGGCTGAGGGTTCAACCAAGCCGCTTTAGGATAATGCTGCAACAAACGTTGTAACCAGACAGCACCCGGCTCTTCGTTCCAGTGCTCGACGCTACCGCCAGGATAGCCAATTTCGTAGGGGCCCATGGTGGCATCACCGACAAAAATTAATTTGTAATCCGAGCCATAGGTATGAATCACATCAAATACCGAGGTTTGCTGCTCACGGCGGCGCTGGTTATGCTTCCAGACGCCTTCGTACACACAGTTATGAAAGTAAAAGAACTCCAGGTGTTTAAATTCTGCTTTGGCGGCAGAAAACAGCTGCTCACACTCATGAATGTAATCATCCATCGAGCCGCCAACATCCAAAAACAACAAGACTTTGATGGCATTATGCCGCTCAGGTTGCCACTGCAAATCAAGCCAACCTCCTTGCTGAGATGTTGCAGAGATGGTGGCAGGCAGATCCAGCTCCTGGCTGGCACCGGTACGGGCAAAACGCCGCAACTGCCGTAATGCCAGCTTAATTGAGCGATTGTTCAGCTCGGCATCACTGTCTAAATCACGGAACTCGCGTTTATCCCATACTTTGACCGCGCGACGTGCGCCCGAACCGTCCTGGCCAATGCGGATCCCCTCCGGGTTATAACCGTAGGCACCAAAAGGTGACGTTCCGCCAGTGCCAATCCACTTATTACCGCCAGCATGGCGCTTTTGTTGCTCGGCGAGCCGCTCACGAAACTGCTTTAGTAACTCATCCAGGCTGCCTAACCCTTTTAAAGCAGCTTTTTGCTCCTCCGTCAGTTGTTTCAGTGCTGCTGGAGTTAACCATTCATCCGGGATATTGGCGGCAATATCGACCTGTGCCACCCCTTCAAAATACTCGGCAAAAGCCCGATCAAATTTATCGTAATCGCGCTCGTCTTTCACCAGCACCAGCCGCGCTAGATAATAAAAGGCTTCAGTATCAGCAAAAATAACCTGTTGTTTAAGCGCAGCCAACAGATCAAGCAACTCGGTCAGGCTAACAGAAAGCCCGTGCTTACGAAGCGTTTGAAAAAATTGGATCAGCATCAGCGACGCCGGGCCATAAAGGCCAGTTTTTCTACCAGGGCGACATCCTGCTCATTTTTCAATAAAGCACCGAACATCGGCATCAAGCCGCCTTTTTTCTGACTATCATGCAAAACTTCAGGCGTAATGTCTTCTGCTAGTAACAGCTTCAACCAGTCGAGTAACTCTGAGGTGGATGGCTTTTTCTTTAGACTGGGAAGTTCACGCAGTTCAAAGAACACCTCAAGTGCTACGCTGAGCAATTGCTGTTGAATATTGGGAAAATGCACCGCCACAATCAGCGCCAGTAAATCGGCATCAGGGAAGCGAATGTAGTGAAAAAAACAACGACGCAAAAACGCATCGGGCAATTCTTTTTCGTTGTTGGAGGTGATGATCACGATGGGCCGCTGTTTGGCGACGATTTCCTCACCCGTTTCATGCACAAAAAACGCCATGCGATCCAGTTCATACAGCAGGTCGTTCGGAAACTCGATATCGGCCTTGTCGATTTCGTCAATCAGTAACACCGGTCTGTCTTCAGCCTCGAAAGCCTGCCACAACTTGCCTTGGCGAATGTAATTGCTGATGTCATGCACTTTATCGCTGCCAAGTTGGCTATCACGCAACCGCGAGACTGCATCGTATTCGTACAGGCCATGCTGAGCCTTGGTGGTGGACTTAATTGGCCAGGTCAGTAACTGGCGGCCTAAAGATGTAGCCAGCTCTTCGGCCAGCCTGGTTTTTCCGGTGCCTGGCTCGCCTTTAATCAGCAGAGGTTTTTCCAGTGTAACAGCGGCATTCACTGCCAATGCCAGCTCGGGGGAAACAATATAATGTTCAGTACTTTGAAAAGCCATTTATCCACTCTTAGTTGAGTTGCAAAGGGAATAACATATAGCAAAACGCTACTTGGAAATTAGCGCTGTACGCCTTATCGTAGCAGCATCTTGCTAGACAATCGGAGTTATTACCATGGCAACTATTTTTGAAGACAACACATTGTCGATCGGACGCACCCCTCTGGTCAAACTGAAACGAGTGACTGGCGGTAATGTATTCGCCAAAATTGAAGCCCGCAACCCAAGCTTCAGTGTCAAATGCCGTATTGGTGCTTCGATGATCTGGGATGCTGAAAAGAAAGGTCTGTTAACTGAAGGCAAAGAGCTGATTGAGCCAACATCAGGCAACACCGGGATTGCTTTGGCATTCGTCGCGGCCAGCCGCGGCTACAAACTCACGCTGACTATGCCTGCGACCATGAGCCTGGAGCGCCGTAAATTGCTTAAAGCTCTGGGCGCGAATCTGGTGCTGACTGAAGGCCCTAAAGGCATGAAAGGCGCCATTGAGAAAGCCAAAGAGATTCAGGCATCCGATCCGGATAAATACGTACTGCTGCAGCAGTTTGATAACCCGGCAAACCCACAAATTCACTTTGAAACCACTGGGCCGGAGATCTGGAACGATACCGATGGCAAGATCGATGCCTTTGTGGCTGGGGTGGGTACTGGCGGTACCATTACCGGTGTGAGTCGTTTTATTAAGTTAGAGAAAAAGCACCCATTAATCAGCGTTGCCGTTGAGCCAACCGATTCGCCGGTCATTACTCAGCAGCGTGCTGGCGAAGAGTTAAAGCCTGGCCCACACAAAATTCAGGGGATCGGTGCTGGCTTTATTCCTGGCAACCTGGATTTGGAAATGGTTGACCGTGTTGAGCAAGTGAGCAATGACGAAGCCATTGCGATGGCACACCGTCTGATGAAAGAAGAAGGCATTCTGGCTGGTATTTCATCTGGTGCTGCGGTGGTGGCGGCCAAGCGTCTGGCTGAAACACCTGAGTTTGCCGATAAAAATATTGTGGTCATTCTACCAAGCTCGGCGGAGCGCTACTTATCCAGCCCGCTGTTTGCCGATGTCTTTACCGAGCAAGAGCTGCAAGCCTGATGCTCAGATGGTAATGCTATTGTAGGGGCGCATGGTTGCGCCCCTTTTCGATGGTACTGCCATTGTCAGGCATCATCATGCGGCCCCTGGCATGATGACAAGAATAACTGCTAAGCTGCCCTTTACAGAAGCGTGAATACTGTCCACACTAAGGGTATCTGTTTCTTGCCGGGTGCCTGGTTCGCATGCCTAAATATTGGATCATCCTTCCATTTCTATTTTTGCTAGTAAGCTGTGCTGAAGACAATCCTGCCATGTCAGGTAATTTTGCTGCCCCTGAACATGCCGCGGCAGAGTTTTTTGATGCCATCTACAACCAAAATGATCTCGAATTAGCGAAAAGCCTGAGTACGGAGTCATTAGCTGAGTTGATCGATCATTATGGCACTCCCCGGCAAGTTGCCAGAACCATGATTAATATGTCTTACGATGAAGTGACGATTAACGTCAACCGGGCGGGTCAGAACTTACGCGAGCAGTATGGCAATGCCACCGACGTGACCCTGGTCTTCACCGGCTCTTTTGATAACCGCACCATCAATGAGATGCGGGTGGTCCGAATGGTTCGGATTCGAGGTCGTTGGCTGGTTGATGAAATTAGAAAT
The DNA here is from genome assembly GCA_022565655.1 of Alkalimonas sp. Classification (GTDB taxonomy): domain Bacteria; phylum Pseudomonadota; class Gammaproteobacteria; order Enterobacterales; family Alteromonadaceae; genus Alkalimonas. The sequence goes on along the minus strand of JAIUMG010000100.1, from coordinate 688 downwards.
GACCCTTTCAGCAAAGGCTAGCCTTTTTGAAAAAACTGCCTGACCGCTTGCTGACAAGCATCCGTCTGCAACAGTTGCTGGAACTCGTTTAACTCTTCGCGCAGCGTATATTGCAATGCTTCACGTTGATTCGCTTTCATCAGGTGTTTACTGCTTTGCACCGCCTGCACCGGTAAGGCGGCCAGCTGCTGAGCTTTTGACATGGCAAAGTTAAGTAGTTGTTCAGGCTCAACCAGTTGGTTGACCAAGCCCATCCGGTAGGCTGCATCTCCATCAAATGGCTCGGCCAGCAATAAATACTCACAGGCACGGTGATAGCCAATCAATTGCGGTAACAGCAAACTAGAGGCTGCTTCCGGGCATAAGCCTAACTTGGTAAAAGGCAGTTGAAAACGAGTTGAGCGAGTGGCATAAACCAGGTCGCAATGCATCAGCGCCGTGGTGCCTATCCCTATCGCCAACCCTGCCACAGCAGCCACCAGAGGCTTCGGGAAGTCAGCCAGCTGATACAAGAAGCGAACGGTTGGATGCTGTTCGTTTAAAACGCCACCATCAATAAAGTCTTGCAGATCATTGCCGGCGGTAAAGCAATCATGCTGGCCTTGCAGCAACACCACATGAATGGCGTCGTCTTCAGCTGCATGCTGTAAGGCTTCAGCTAACTGCTTGTACATTTGTTGGTTTAGGG
>JAIUMG010000099.1 GCA_022565655.1 Alkalimonas sp. | reverse complement strand
ATACGTTGTTCGTAATCGTGGCAGGCTGCGATTGGATCCTCTGCATCGCCGGGGGGTACGGCGGTGTGTTCTGGCTTTATATCAATGTGATCAAACAACTGCTGTTGCATAAAATAGCGGTAGCTTTGCGGGTGCGTAGGGGCCAGCCCAAGGTACTCATCCAGATTAAAGCTTTTGGCCTCGGCAAAGCTTAGCTCACCGGCCTGATAACGCTGAATCAGCTTTTGGTATAAAGCGACCGGGGTTGAACCTGTGGCCAAACCCAGTACTGCGTCTGGTTTTTTACTGAGTAAACGACTGAACTGGTCGGCACCGTAGTTAGCAACAGCATCGGCATTGGGCTGGATCACGATTTGCATTGAGCGCTTCCTGTCTTTATCACACAGTACCGCATAATGGCGGCGGATTTTTATGCAGCTAAAGTAGCAGAAAAAAGGTCAAATGACAACGCTGTCAGTTGGCCTTAATGCCGTAATCTCATTTACTCATCGGCGGGCCCGCCAGCCGTAAATCGGGCTAGTGGTGCCATTCTGGCCCGGTTGAACGTCAGCTGCTCATCGGTCAAATTAAAGTTGTCGACACTGTGTAATGCCTGCAGAAACTCTGACTCGTAATTATCTTGCATGCAGGCCATCTGCGTCATGCCGATACCAGAAATACGCAATCGCAGGGTCTCACTGTTGAGCTCATAACCGCCAAAAAAGCGGTTGCAGCCAGCATGGCCATGCACTCTGGCTTCGCTACTGTTAAACACAATGTAGACCGGGTTATCCGCTGGTAGTTGTTGCCCCATCAGCTCGGTTAATTGCCACTTGATATCGGCCAGTGGCTGAGCAGCCAACTCTGGAGGTGGTGCTTTATGCAGTTTGTAGTGTTCGGCCAGTTCGCCTTGAACGCGCTGGCCATCCATATCCAGTTGCCATAATACATTTTCACCGACGAAGAACTGATCACCACCAGGTTGCTGTCGTTGCAAGGTCACAATCTGGCCTGAATCATCCCACTCAAATTGGCCATGTTCACGGAAAACTTTCTCAGACTTGCCAAGGTACTGAGTTTCCAGCTGGTAATGCCCATCTTGTTGCAGGGTAAGTTTGGTTTTTATCCCCTCGCAATCGGCACAAGGCAATACGCCTTCGTAGCGACCATCCCAATCCAGCGCATTGCGACTGTTATGGGCTGGGTCCGGCACTGTCGTTGCAGTGCTCTGACTAGCACTAAGGTTTACATCGGGCTCGGCGCAACCAAGCAGTAACATGCTTGCCAGTAAAAAACCTGCAGGTAAATAGTTCATCGCATCTTCCTCTGCTATAAAAACCAGTCCAGTATAAGCTGATTCTCTGAATCATCCCTGAATTAGTGTCGTACCTGAAAACCGTGAAATTCGTTAGTGGGGACATCTTTATCGACATCAACTCGGGTGACTTCAGCTTGAGCTGGCCCTTGCCAGCACCACTCAAGCAGTTGCTGCAGCTGATCTGGTATACCTTCAGCGACCACTTGCACCCGGCCATCTTCCAGGTTCTGGCAGTAGCCAGCCAGGCCTAGCATACGGGCCTGCTGCTCGGTCGAGGCGCGGTAAAATACCCCTTGTACCTTGCCATGGATCAACAATTGCCAGCGTTCATGGTGCATCTTAGCCTCCTGCAGTGGGTTACTTGGTTATGCACCACTAGTATAGCCAATTCACTCTGAAAAAGATGTGGATGCACAGGTCGAGAGGGACGGATTGATGCTGTAAAAAACGGCAGCCGAGGCTGCCGTTGGGGACTGAGATAAACCGGATGTCGGATTTAATGGCGGAAGTGGCGTACGCCGGTAAACACCATGGCCATGCCATGCTCATCAGCAGCAGCGATGACTTCTGCATCACGCATCGAGCCTCCGGGCTGGATCACGGCGGTAATACCAGCGGCAGCCGCGGCATCAATGCCATCACGGAATGGGAAGAAGGCATCCGAGGCCATCACAGAGCCTTTGACTTCCAGCCCTTCATCAGCTGCTTTAATGCCAGCGATTTTGGCGCTGTACACCCGGCTCATCTGGCCGGCACCGACGCCAATGGTCATGCTGTCTTTCACATAGACAATGGCATTTGATTTCACGTACTTGGCTACTTTCCAGCAGAACAGCAGGTCTTGCAATTCTTGCTCACTAGGCTGGCGCTTGCTGACCACTTTTAAGTCGTCAGCGGTCACGGCTGCCTGGTCACGGTCTTGCAACAAGACTCCACCGTTGACTTGCTTGATATCGACGGCTGATGTTGCTGCACTGAACTCGCCACATACCAATAAACGCACGTTGGGTTTGCTACCAATCACGGCAACGGCTGCATCGGTGGCTGTTGGGGCAATGATCACCTCAACAAACTGGCGGTCGATAATCGCTTTAGCCGTGGCTTCATCCAGCTCGCGGTTAAAGGCAATGATGCCACCAAAGGCTGAGGTAGGATCGGTCTGGTAGGCGCGCTCATAGGCGGCCAGAATGTTGTCACCAATCGCCACACCACAGGGGTTGGCATGCTTGACAATCACACAGGCTGGCTCATTAAACTCTTTGACACATTCCAGCGCAGCATCGGTATCGGCGATGTTATTGTACGACAGGGCCTTGCCTTGCAGCTGAGTGGCTGTAGCAACAGAGGCCGCAGTGCTGGTTTGGTCGACATAAAAAGCAGCCTGTTGATGGCTGTTTTCGCCGTAGCGTAAATCCTGCTTTTTGACGAACTGGCTGTTAAAGGTGCGCGGAAAGCGGCTGGCTGGCTCGGCGGGTGTGTCGTAAGCAGGCAATAGGGTGCCGAAGTAGTTGGCAATCATACCGTCGTACTGGGCGGTGTGTTCAAAGGCGGCAATAGCTAAACTAAAGCGTGTGTTATGCGTGGTGCCACCTTGATGGGCACGCATTTCTGCCAGTACGGTATCGTAATCACTGGCATTGACCACAATAGTCACGTCTTTATGGTTTTTGGCCGCAGCCCGAACCATGGTTGGACCGCCGATATCGATGTTTTCAATGGCATCATCCAGGCTGCACCCTTCCTTAGCGACAGTCTGAGCAAAGGGGTATAGGTTCACCGCCACCAGGTCAATGGCATCGATGTTGTGTTCAGCCATTACTTCTTCATCCTGGCCGCGACGTGCAAGAATACCGCCATGCACTTTCGGGTGTAGTGTTTTCACTCGGCCAGCCATGATCTCTGGGTGCCCGGTGTAATTGGAGACCTCAATCACAGGAATGCCTTGCTCAGCCAGTAACTTTGCCGTGCCACCTGTGGATAAGATTTCAACCTGCATCTGGTGCAATGCCGTGGCGAACTCGACAATGCCAGTCTTATCCGAGACACTAAGCAGTGCGCGACGAATGGGACGATATGTGGTCATGTGTGTTTCTCTTTTGCGTAACGGGGATGATTAAAATGAAAAAAGCACCTTGCGGTGCTTTTAAGCAGGGGCGGTGCCCCTGCGCCAGTATCAGCTCATGCCGTACTGTTTTAACTTCTTCCGCAGCGTGCCGCGGTTGATACCCATCAAATTTGCAGCGCGGGTTTGGTTGCCGCGGGTGTACTTCATCACTTCTTCCAGCAATGGACGCTCCAATTCAGACAGCACCAGTTCGTATAAATCATTCACATCCTGGCCGTTCAGTTGTTGCAGGTAGTTGGCAACCGCTTTTTGAGCGGCGGTTCTCAGAGCCTGAGGCTTTTCCTGAGACTGAACGTGAGCGTTGGTGATAAAAGGCGAAGAAACAGTATCATTAAACATTGCGATTCTCTTTACTTAAGTTGCTGCTAGTTGATGAAAATACATAGTTAACGCTTCAAGCTGCCGCTCTGGCAACTCGATGGCGTTGAATTCTCTTCGAAACGCACCGGCTGCATCATGTTCGGCTAAGTACCAGCCGACATGCTTGCGGGCAATGCGGGGACCTAAATGGTCGCCATAGAGCTGGTGCAGTCCTTGCACATGCTCCAGCATAATCGCCTGCACCTCAGAGAGGTCAGGTGCCGCTAACAGTTGCCCTGTGGCCAGAAAGTGTACGACTTCCCGGAATATCCAAGGGCGACCCTGCGCAGCCCGTCCGATCATAATGGCATCAGCGCCAGTGTAATCGAGCACGCTTTTTGCTTTTTGTGGTGAGCAAATATCACCGTTGGCAATCACCGGTATGGTAATGGCCTGCTTGATGGCACGAATTGTATCGTATTCTGCGTTCCCTTTGTACATACAAGCTTTGGTGCGGCCATGAACCGCTAACGCTTGTATGCCATTGGCTTCGGCAATACGTGCAATCTCAACACCATTTATGTGATCCGGATGCCAGCCGGTTCGGATTTTCAGTGTCACAGGCACCGACACCGCTTGGACCACAGCCTGGATGATCTGTTCCACCAACTGCGGATATTGCAGTAGCGCCGAACCAGCCAGTTTTTTATTTACTTTTTTTGCCGGGCAGCCCATGTTGATATCAATGACATCAGCACCCAGCTCGACATTGTATTGTGCTGCTTCAGCCATTTGCGCTGGATCGGCTCCGGCTATCTGCACCGAGCGAATACCTGACTCGTCCTGGTGCGTCATGCGTTTTAATGACTTTGCACTCTGCCAGACCTGAGGGTTGCTCGATAGCATCTCAGAGACCGCCAACCCAGCACCTAAACGGCGACAAAGCTGTCGGAATGTTACGTCAGTAACCCCCGCCATTGGCGCACAAATCACATTGTTAGCAAGCTGAAATGAACCTATATGCACAACAAAAACTCAGGTGACACCCCAAAGGGGCGCTAAGTTTACGGATTTTTAGGCCGGTTGCAAAGGCTAATATTTAAACAATGAGCAAATATATTGCATGAAACCGGGTTGACAAAAGCTAACTGGCTGAAATTTAACCAGTCTGAGGCGGCCGTAAAACAACAATAAAAAAGGCGCCGCAAGCGACGCCAAGTAACCAACACTCAGGAACCAAGTGCGGGAAAGCCGGAATTAATGGTCGTGATGATGATCATCCGATGGTTCTACGATACCCAGCCAGGTGATCAGCGCAGGCTCGAATTCCAGATCAATACGTTCAATCGTCAGGCTGTGCAGATCGACAGCAATGAGCTGACGAGCCACCGGATCGGTCAGGTAGATGGTTTCATTGTGCGGATTCACAGTGATGCGCGGACGGTTATTGACATCAATGGTTTCAATCAGGTGCAGGCTGTCTTTTTTAGCAAAGCCGACTTCCCACTCAAACACATGCAGATGGCCGGCGCTATCCAGAATGACATAGTGTTCACCCTCGCCGTCGACAGCCGCTGCAAGGCGGGTAACTTCGCTCTCACCGCGCCAGTCCAGTGCTTCCATAGTGCCGTGCACCGCATCAATGATCCAGACCTCCTGGCCCGCATAACCCACCACTTCGATGTGATGCTTGTGGCCAGTGAAGCTACCAATACGGCCGGTTAACTCAGCGGGGTTGGCAATTTTGCTGGCAAAAAACTCAGTGCCACGTTGTTCAATCGATAGCACACCGTCGGCACAGCCAAACAAGGTGTAGTCTTCAATGGAGTAGCTGCCATGCAAGCGCTCGCAGCTTTCATCAAAACGTACTTCGAAGTCATAGTGATCATCGTGTTGGTGGTACAGCTCGACCTGCGATGGCAAGGTGGTTGCCGTGCCCTCAGCCCGATAGGTGGTTAGCAAATACTCACCACGAACTTCGGCAGTGCCATGCTGGTTGATATCTAGGGTCAATGAAGCGCCAATGCGGCCATGGGCCAGATCATCATCACTGAACACGCTGACGCTGGCTGGTACCATGGGATCTGCTGCCCCGTCGTAAAACAGCGCTGCCAGGCCTTCGTGGGCTTCATAATGAGTGGGTGCTACGCCTTCCAGCTGGTAGCTCAGCATCACAGGCGCTTCTTCATAATCATGCATATGATCGCCATGATCTTCCTGCCACAGGCCACCATCCAGAATTTGCGTGACGTTTTCAGAGCGCTGATTTAACAATGCAAAACGATAGCCAGGGCTTGGATACAATTGAGAGACTTCATGCGCAGACTCCAGTTCGGCAATCACTTCACCGTCATGTATATCATAGATATACACATGATGATGCGAGTGCTCACCATGATCATCGTCTGCATGAGGGGCGGCGGTGATCACCAAGCGGCCATCGCTGCTAACGCCATGGCCATGATCGTGGTCATGATCATGATCGTCGTCATGACCATGGTCATGCCCGTGATCGTCGGCCACAGTATCCTGGTAGGTATGGCTGTCGTTACAAGCAGTTAAAGCTAGCGAACAGGCTAACGCAATAGCCAAGGCTAGCGGAGAGTTTTTTGTTGTCAGCACGTGGAGCTCCATTGAGTATGTTACGATTTGTTATAACATAACATTTGGTGGCGTGCTTGACTAGTCTGAGTTGTCGGAAACTTGCTGTCTGCGCGGCTGGTTATCCTGTGGCCTGCTTGACACAGACCAATGTCGGTTTGAGGGCGAGGGTGTTCAGCTGGAATGTTTGCAGGCGCTCAGGCGAACCCATTCATCCTGCTCAATCACAGCATCGAAATCGAACTGATGCTGATAGGCTGCCATGACCGCATCGGCCTGACTGGGCAAGATGCCTGACATCACCAGAGCGCCACCGGGTTTGACATAATCGGCAATGATGCTACTTAGCTCGACCAGTGGGCCGGCCAAAATATTGGCAACCACCACATCTGCCGACAGAGCTGGTTGATCTTTCGGTAAGTACAGCTCGAGCCGATCCGCGACCTGGTTGCGTTCGGCATTGGCCATACTGGCCTGGATGGCCTGAGGGTCAATATCAATACCCACTACACGTTGTGCACCCAGTTTCAGTGCTGCTATGGCCAGAATGCCGGAACCACAACCAAAATCGACCACGGTTTGGTCAGCTTGGATGTGCGCGTCCAGCCATTGCATGCACAGTGCTGTGGTGGCATGGGTACCCGTGCCAAATGCCAGGCCTGGATCTAGCAGCACATTGACAGCATCAGGCTCCGGGATGTCACGCCAACTTGGGCAAACCCACAAGCGCTGGCCAAATTGCATCGGATGAAAGTTATCCATCCACTCGCGCTCCCAGTCTTTATCTTCCAACTGTTCGATTTTGTAACTCAGACCCTGCCTGAATAAGCTGGTTTGTTGCAGTTTATCCAGCACCGGTTGCATCGGGTGCTCGGCATCAAACAAACCGATAACCGTAGTATCCTGCCAGTACAGCACTTCACCCGGAAGCGGCTCGTAGATTGGCGTGTCTTTACTATCGATAAAGGTCACAGCCTGAGCACCCCAGCCAACCAGCATATCGCTGACTTGTTCGGCGGCTTGTTCGGTGGTTTGAATGCGAAGTTGGATCCAGGCCATGGGGTAGATACTCGTGCTGATAAACTAATAATGGCGCTATTCTACCATTGCTGCGGGAAAAATCTGGGGTGACAGATAAAAAAACAGGCTCCGAAGAGCCTGTTTTTGATTCACAATCCCAATTTCTTTTCCAGATAATGAATATTGGTGCCGCCTTTGCAAAACTCGACATCATTCATAATGGTTTTGTGCAAGTCGATATTGGTTTTAATGCCACCGACCAGGATTTCAGCCAGTGCATTGCGCATACGCGCTATAGCGACATCGCGATTTTCGCCATAAGTGATCAGCTTACCCACCATGGAGTCGTAGTTCGGTGGTACGGTGTAATCGGCATAAATATGCGAATCCCAGCGTACACCATTGCCACCAGGCGGGTGAAAACGCGTGATGGTACCAGGCGATGGGATAAAAGTAACCGGATCTTCGGCGTTAATCCGACACTCCATGGCATGGCCTCGAATAACAATGTCTTCTTGCTTCAGCGTCAAAGGCATACCTGAAGCGATGCGCAGTTGCTCTTTAATCAAATCAACGCCGGTAATCATTTCGGTAACCGGGTGCTCGACCTGAATGCGGGTGTTCATTTCAATAAAGAAGAACTCGCCGTTTTCAAATAAGAACTCAAAGGTACCGGCACCGCGGTAGTTCATCACTTTACAGGCATCAACGCAGCGGGCACCAATAAAATCGCGTAGCTCCTGAGTAATACCCGGGGCTGGTGCTTCTTCCACTACTTTCTGGTGACGGCGCTGCATGGAGCAATCACGCTCACCCAAATGAATGGCATTGCCCTGGCCATCGGCCAGCACCTGCACTTCGACATGGCGAGGGTTCTCCAGGAATTTTTCCATGTACACCATGTCGTTGCCAAAGGCAGCTTTCGCTTCCGCTTTGGTCATCTCTATGGAGCTAACCAGCTCGGCTTCAGAGCGGACGACGCGCATGCCTCGGCCACCACCGCCTCCAGCCGCTTTGACGATGATCGGATAACCGATTCGGTTGGCAATGGCTTTGTTTTTGGCTGCATTATCACCTACGGCACCATCGGAACCAGGTACGCAGGGGACACCCGCTTTCTTCATGGCTTCGATGGCCGATACTTTATCGCCCATCAAGCGAATGGAGTCCGCGTGCGGACCAATAAACACCAGGCCACTTTCTTCCACTTGCTGAGCAAACTCGGCATTTTCAGCCAAAAAACCATAACCTGGGTGAATGGCCTGCGCATTGGTCACTTCAGCGGCGGCAATCAACGCAGGGACATTTAAATAGCTTTTAGGTGACGGAGCAGGGCCAATGCAGATGGTTTCATCTGCCAGCAGCACATGCTTTAAATTACGGTCAACCGTCGAGTGAACGGCAACCGTCTTGATCCCGAGCTCTTTGCAGGCACGTAAAATACGCAGTGCAATTTCGCCCCGGTTGGCAATCAGGACTTTCTCTAACATAAGTAGACCTTATTGTTATTCGATCACGACAAGAGGTTGATCAAACTCAACCGGCTCACCATCCTGCAGCAGAATGTCTTTCACCACACCAGCCTTATCGGACTGGATTTGATTCATCATTTTCATGGCTTCGACGATGCATAGGGTGTCTCCAACATTGACCGTTTGACCCACTTCAATGAAAGGCTTGGAGGTAGGCGATGGCGCCCGGTAGAAAGAACCCACCATAGGTGAGCGGACCATATGACCACTTGGCTGAGCTGCTGCCGCTGGCTCTGGAGCTGAAGGAGCTGCTGGAGCAGGTGCTGCCGGAGCCGGAGCTTGCATGGCGGGCGCGGCAGCATAATGCATTTGCTGTGGCGCACTGCTTTGGCGGCTGATACGAACTGACTCTTCACCTTCGGTGATCTCGAGTTCGGAAATGCCAGACTCTTCAACCAGCTCAATTAATTTTTTAATTTTTCTAATGTCCATAAAGGTTAAACCTGCTCTTGTTGATGCGATGGATTGGATGATAAATAAGATACAGCTGCGTCGAGTGCAAAGCGGTAGCCCTGAGGGCCTAAACCGCAGATCACACCGCGAGCAATATCGGATAGATAAGAGTGTTTTCTGAACTCTTCCCGGGCATGCACATTGCTTAAATGCACTTCAATAAACGGAATCGCCACAGCCAGTAACGCATCACGAATGGCAATGCTGGTGTGGGTAAAAGCACCGGGGTTGATAATAATAAAATCGATTTGGCCAAGGCTTTGCTGAATACGGTCAACCAGCACATGCTCGGCATTGCTTTGCAGGTGGCTGAGCTCAAGCTGCTGTGACACTGAATAATCTTGAAGCTCCCGGACCAGCTCTGCTAAGTTTTGCTGGCCATAGACCGCTGGCTCCCGCACTCCGAGCATATTCAGGTTCGGGCCGTTTAATAACAGAACTCGAGATTTTAACGCCATAAGCTACACATTTCCTGCACGTTTACGTTATTTCCTCTAAGTATGCCAGAATTGATTCAGAATGACAGTTCCGGCAATAACTTGGAGTCGGTAACGGGTGCTTGGTTCCGATTTAACGGCTTATTATAGTGTAATCGTGACAAATGGCAGCAAAATACTGGTCTAATCAGAAGGATCAGACCAGTTTCTGTTCCGTTGTTGATGCTTTATTGAGCACCGCTGTCTAACACCGCGGCCAAATGTCGGGCAAAAGGACGAGCAGCCATAAAGCCTGTGACGCGGGATTGCGTCATCTCATCGCCATTAGGGTCAAAGAACAACAAGGTGGGTAAGCCCAGCACCTGATAGCTATCGAGCAATTGCTGATCGGCCCGGGTCATTCGGGTTACATCAATTTTTAACAGCACCATTTGTTGCATATACGGTTGCACCACATCGGCTGGAAAGGTCAGCATCTCAAACTCTTTACAGGCTACGCACCATTCGGCGTACAAATCCAACATCACAAATTGGCCATTGGCTTTGGCTGCCGCCAGCGCCTGGTCCAGTTCAGCTTGATCGGCCACGATAGTAAACTGGCCCATGGCACTACTTTGCTGGCTACTGGCCAGATTTTGGCCACCAGTGCTTTGCGGCCACCAGATATTGACATTAATCAGTACGGTCAGGATAAGCAGCAGTTGTGCTGGTAGCCACAAGGCACTGCGGGCCTTGGCGCTGCTGACCTGCTG
>JAIUMG010000098.1 GCA_022565655.1 Alkalimonas sp. | reverse complement strand
GTGACCATTCAAGATATTGAAAGCGTACTTCGTAGTGAAAATGTTGAGCTTCCAGCCGGTAATATCAAGTCAAAAGACAGAGACTTCACAGTCCGGGTGGTTCGCACCTTTCTGACTCAGGATGATTTCAGTAATCTGGTGATCAAACGTGGCGATGATAATTATCTTGTGAGGCTTGGTGAAGTTGCCCATGTTGTACTGGCCTCTGAAGATGAAGAAAGTGAGTTTCGCAGTGATGGCCAGAATGTACTCGGTATTGGTATCGTCAAGCAATCCAAAGCCAATACGCTGGATGTAGTGCGTAATGCCAAAGCAGAAATGGAGCGGCTAAAACCAAATTTACCGGCGGGCACGACCATCGTACCAGGCTACGACTCCTCGTTGTTTATTTCAGAGTCAATTAAAGAGGTGTACCGTACCTTAGCCATAGCCATGTGCATGGTGGTCTTGGTGATCTACCTGTTTTTGGGCAACGTCAGAGCAACCTTGATTCCTGCCATCACTGTACCCGTGGCACTGATTTCTGCGGTTACGGTGTTGTATGCCCTGGGTTTTTCCATCAACCTGCTCACCTTACTGGCGATGGTGCTGGCCATCGGGCTGGTGGTAGATGACTCCATCGTGGTATTGGAAAATATTTATCGCCGGATTGAAAAAGGCGAAAACCCGTTATTGGCCGCTTATCGCGGAGCCCGCGAGGTAGGCTTTGCCGTCGTAGCCACCACCTTGGTGCTTATTTCTGTGTTTGTGCCCCTGGTGTTTATGGAAGGCCAAATTGGACGCCTGTTTACCGAGTTTGCCCTGGCGGTTGCTGCGGCTGTCGCATTCTCCAGTATTGTCGCGTTAACCTTAACCCCGATGCTTAGCAGTAAAATACTCACCCATCGCAAGCGGGAAAGTAAACTAGGCACCTGGCTACACCTGGGGTTTCAAAAGCTCGAGCAAGGCTACACCAACCAACTGCAGGTCGTCACCAAAAAGCGCTGGCCTGTGCTCACCTTGGTTGTATTGTGCTTACTCTCAAGCGCTATGCTATTAAAGTTATTGCCCTCGGAGCTGGCACCCACCGAAGACCGGGGTACTTTTTTTGTCAGTGCCAATGGCGCTGAAGGAGCCAGCTATGCCAGCAATAGCCGTAATATGCAGCTGGTTGAAGATGTGCTGATGCCCTACTACGAGCGAGGCGAGTTCAACCGCTTGCTGATCCGTGTACCCGGCTGGGGTAACAGTGGTGGTATCGCCATTGTTGGTTCAGAGAACTGGCATAATGATAAACGCCGCACAGAGGAATTGATGAATGAGGTTCGGGGCAAATTAAATGAACTGCCCGATATTCGTGCTTTTACCTTTATGCGAAGTGGTCTTGGCGGTGGCGGCGGTGGCGGCCGGCCGATCCAGTTTGTCCTGCAAGGCAACACCTATGAAGAGCTGGCCCGCTGGCGAGATATCGTGCTGGAAAAAGCAGCGGAAAACCCCAATATACTCATGCTGGATCACGATTATCGTGAAACGGTACCCCAGGTGCTGGTGGATATTGACAGCGATCGGGCTGCTGACCTCGGAATTTCCATCGGGGCTATCGGCCGCTCGCTGGAAGCCATGCTCGGTGGCCGTCGTGTCACGACCTTCCTGGATCGTGGTCGTGAATACGATGTATTGCTGGAAGGCTGGGATGATGATTTCCGCTCACCATCAACCATTAGCAATGTCTATATTCGCTCAACGACATCCAATCAGTTGATCCCGCTGGATAACTTAGTCACCTTGCGGGAAGAAGCCACAGCATCCAGCCTGAATCGCTACAATCGCATGCGTGCCATTACCATCAGTGGCAATATGGCGTCCGGTTACAGCTTGGGTGAGGCGCTGGAGTACTTGGAAAACATTGTCCGCACCGAGATTGATGATAACGTCAGCATTGATTACAAAGGGGAGTCCTTGCTGTATCAGGAAAGCGGCGATGCCACCTTGATGGTCTTCCTGTTGGCGCTGTTGATAACCTATCTGGTTCTTGCGGCCCAGTTTGAAAGCTTTATTCACCCCTTAGTCATTATGATCACGGTGCCTCTGGGGCTGGTGGGTGCCTTGTCAGGCCTGTATTTTGCTGGCATGACGCTAAATATCTACAGCCAGATAGGCTTGGTTATGTTAATCGGCCTGGTGGCGAAAAATGGCATTCTAATCGTAGAGTTTGCCAATCAGTTGCGCGATGCCGGAGTGGAGTTTGAAGAGTCGGTTCGCAAAGCCGCAGTACAACGTTTGCGCCCAATAACCATGACAGCCTTCACCACCGCGATGAGCAGTCTGCCCTTGATCCTGGCATCAGGACCAGGTTCAGAAAGCCGCATGGTGATTGGTACCGTGATTTTCTCAGGGGTCGCTCTGGCGACTCTGCTGACGCTCTTTGTCGTGCCCGTGACCTATATGGCACTGGCTCGCAATACCGGCTCGCCGAAGCGCTTAGCCAGAGAGCTCGAAGCGCTTGAACAAGCCGCGGGGGAAGAAAAACACTTTTAAGCGAAGTCGGCTTCTGCTAAAAAAATGGGCAGCTCCGGCTGCCCGTTTTCATCAGTGAGAACATAATTGCCCTTATTTTAATAAGGCAAGCTACTGCCATCCCAATGGAGTAAATGCCCGCTCTGCTCGCAGGTCAATGCAGCGGCAACCTTAGCGAGCCTGGCAGCTGTTTCTGCTGGTTGCTGCAATTGCTGCTCAGGTACCCTGGCCTGAAAGGGCGCAGATAAAGCGGTAGCGGTGGTACCAGGATGAACGGCTACCAAGGAGGCCGTTTTATTACGGCGCCGCAGTTCAATACTGGCGGTTTTCACCAGCATATTCAGCGCTGCTTTGCTAATACGGTAGCTGTACCAGCCTCCGAGGGAATTATCGGTGATGCTACCAACCTTGGCACTTAATACCAGAACACGTATATTTGGGGTGCGGAACAACCAGGGCATCAAGGCCTGCAAATACCTAGCAGGAGAGAACAAGTTGATGGTAAGTGCCTGCTCCAGCTGAGCAGGTTTTAGCTGAGCAATCGCTTTTTCTGGCTGCCGCGCTTCATCATGCAACCAGCCTTGACATAAGAAAATTACATCAACCGTATCGCTAAAGCACTGCTCTAACGTATCGTTGAGTACAACTTCATTGCTTTCATCAAGCTGATACCAGTTCAGCCCCTCTTGCTCAATTATCGCAGGCTGTCGACTGAGTGCATCAACCTGCCAACCAGCAGCCAGGTAATGCTGCATCAGCCCGTTGGCAATACCACCACTGGCACCAACAATCATTACCTTAGCCATTGAGCAACTCCTCGGCAGCAGCCTGCCCGGCTAGCCAGGCATTTTCAACTCGACCGCCAAAGCACCAATCGCCGATCACCAGGCAAGGCAACTGATCACTTTTTAGCAAGCCAGGTTGCTCGGCAGGGTTGGCCACACTGGCATACAACCAACGGTGATGACAGCTATCCTTGACCTGCACCGGCTCTGCCAGCATGGTACTTAACTCCGAGGCTGCCACTGAGATCAGCTGCTCAGCCGCTGTGTCCACATGCTGCTGACTGTAGCCAGCGTTAAAGTGCAGCACCCATTGTTGATGCTCAGTTAAACGCCCCGGCTTGCTGCTGTGGCGCGCGGCCCAACAAAGCGGGCCTTGTCTAACAAAAATAGCGGCCGCTTCATGTGAGATAGCTTGTGACAATTGCAGCGCCACCGCATGGCAGGGCAACAACAACTGCGATGGCAGTTGTTGCTGCAGGCCCGTATCGATAGTTAAAAGGTTACGCGCCTGCGCAGGTGGGATAGCCAGCACCAGCTGATCAAAACCAGTAAACTGGCTGCCATCCGATGCCGTCAATTGCCAGTTGTCGGTATACTGCAACTCTGTAATACGGCAGTTTAGCTGAATAGCAGTGTCCGGCACATTTGCACGCAGTGGCGAGTGCATCGCTGGCATGCCAACATAACGCAGTTCACTATCTGGTGAGGCAACTAAATGATTATCCTGATAGCGATAGATGCTTCCCAGCCAGGGTGCTACCAAACCAGCCTGCTGCCATTGATGAACCTGCTGGATAAAAGCCGGATTTCGGGCGGTAAAATACTGCGCACCTAAATCGACGTGCCCTCCCCACAACCGCTTGGCTGACATACGTCCGGCAACGGCTCTACTTTTTTCAAACCAGCTGACAGACACACCAGCCGCCTGCAATACCTGACCACAGCGCAGTCCCGCCAGACCAGCGCCAATGATAGCGACTTTCATCGCAACTCCTTTAGTTATCTAATAGCTTCACTGTAGCTTACGCTGAACCAATGGCGTACGATCAGACTATAATTATTGAAATAGCCCGATTAAGGAATAAGATGACCGTTCAAAAAGCGACCTTTGGCGCTGGCTGCTTCTGGTGCTTAGAAGCCGCGATGAATCAATTGCAGGGAGTCAGACAAGCGATCAGTGGCTACATGGGAGGCCATGTCGATGATCCAAGTTATCAGGCCATTTGCACCGGCCAGACCGGCCATGCGGAAGTGGTCGAAGTCACCTTTGATCCTGATATCATCAGTTACCGTCAGCTCTGTCAGATATTTTTCAGTCTGCACGACCCAACGCAGTTAAACCGACAAGGCAATGATATCGGTACCCAGTACCGCTCGGTGATTTTCTTCCATGATACTGAGCAGCAAAGCACTGCCGCCGAGGTGATCGCGGAGCTGACCAACATGCAGTTATTTGACGAACCGATCGTCACTGAACTTAGTGCTGTTAGTCAGTTTTATCCGGCAGAGGGCTATCATCAGGGCTATGCCATCAATAACCCAGGGCAGGGCTATTGCCAGGTTATCATTTCGCCTAAACTGGCCAAATTCAGAGAGCAGTTTCACGCGCTGCTCAAATCAAG
This sequence comes from Alkalimonas sp., assembly GCA_022565655.1. Classification (GTDB taxonomy): domain Bacteria; phylum Pseudomonadota; class Gammaproteobacteria; order Enterobacterales; family Alteromonadaceae; genus Alkalimonas. The sequence continues at coordinate 5,644 of JAIUMG010000098.1, read as the reverse complement.
CTAAAACCATCATGTGGTACAAGCCCGCTCTAGGGCTTGTACTTAGCCAGGCCATTAAAAGCCCTGATAACTCAGCCGAAGGCCCAGATTACGCCCAGCGGTGGCATAACCTATGCTGGTCTGATAGGTTTTATCGGTCAGATTATCCAACTTAAACCGCAGTAGCCAGTTTGGATTCAACCGATAACTGCCACCAACGCCTAGCAAGGTAAAGCCGCCTAAATCAGCATAATTGGCGTTGCTGTTCCAATCAAAGCCCTGAAAGGTAGAACTTTGATAATCCAATGTGGCAAAGGCACTCCACTGCTCAATCTGCAGCTGAGTTCTCAGGTTCACACTGTGCTTGGGGCGCCGGACCAATGGCTCCTCTGTTTGCTCATTGCGAGCATCCAGCCAGGTGTAGCCCAACTGATGTTGCCAGCGAGTCTGCTGCCAGCTCAGGCTGTATTCAGCGCCCTGAATCCTGGCCAGGCGCACATTTTCAACCTGATCGATCCCCTGGATCAAGTTGGTGACTTCACGATCAAACAACACCAATTCTGACTGAAGCTGATGCCCAGAGTAGCGTAGCGCGATTTCATCAGACAACGATTCTTCAGGTCGCAACTCGGGGTTGCCAAAGCCAGGCCAATACAATTCATTGAAAGATGGTGCTTTAAATGCGGTGCCGCGGCTGACTCTGAACAACCACTGCTCAGTAAAATAATAACCCGCTGCTAACTGCCAGGTTCGTTCAGTGCCATATTGGCTGAAGCGGTCTTGTCGACCTGCAATTTCCAGTAACCACTGCTCTGATTGATAGTGAATACCGGAAAACAGCGCTCGGTTGGTTCGGCTGCTGACGTCATAATCTGGCTCATTCTTAGCAACCTCTTCCTGGTACCAGTTGGCCCCCAACAGCACAGACCACTCAGCGTTCAATTGTTGATTCAGTTGATAATTGGCTTCATCACGCCAGGTCTGGAACGGGCTTTGTGAGTCTGGGCCAAAGGTCGTATCGGCATCCAGGTTACGACTCAGTTGCAATTGATGCTGGCTGGCTGCAACCTGGTGTTGCCAGCCAAGCACATGGCTGCGCTGCAACACGGCAGAGCGATCTTCACTGCCCCAGGCAGTATCAAAATCATAACGGCCAGAGTTGATATGGCTGTGCCAGGAAAAGCGGCCCAGCTCCGTATCATAGTCCGCTCCCAGCTTGGCAAAGCGCTGCCAGTAGCCGTCTTTATCCGGATCTAATTCAGGTTGAACATCAAAGCCATCTGCCCGGCTGTACCCAACATTGGCGTGCAATCGCAGGTCGCCTTGCCGATGCTGCAAAGCCAGATCGGTCTCGAGCAAGCCATAACTACCGGTTGCCAGGTTAAATTCAGTTTGCTGTGCCTGGCGGGTGGTAATCGCGATCACTCCAGCCACAGCATCCGAGCCATACCAGGCTGCACGAGGGCCACGGATCACCTCAAGGCGCTCAATCATATCCAACGGGATCATGGCCAGTGAACTGATACCAAGAGTGGCCGACCCAGTTCGCACACCGTCCACCAGCACCAAGGTATGGCCAGTATTACCGCCACGTAAAAAGATACCGCTATTTTGACCTCGGCCACCATCTCGCGAGATGGTCACCCCTGGCAACTGGTTTAATAATGCCGGTAAATCCGGTGCCTGCCGGGCTTCGATGTCAGCACGTCCGAGCACACTGACACTATTCAGTGCTTGCTCAACCGGTTGAGCCTGACGGCTGCTATACACAGTAATGGTTTCTATGGTATCGGCATGTACTGCCGACACAGCAGTAGCTACGGCCAAAGCCGTAAATGAGACGTTCAACATGAATAACTCCTGCAATGTGCCCACCGCACATCGATTGGGTGAATGGAATTTTCAGGCCGGTCTCCGGGCTAACAACTAGGACAGCAACCTCGACCTTCCCATCCAAAGACAGTGGTGTTGGTTTTTTTGTTGTTACCGTTGCGGGGGCAGCTCTGGATTCTCACCAGATTCCCGTTTCACCGCGCTTTCGCGCAGCACCTGAAAAAAGCGCTGATAGTGTAGCGGGCACATCGGAAATGTCAATAGAAATCTAGATGGCTAAATAAAGCAGTACCAATAACGATGCGAGCTGTCTAAAGACTCGATCCGCTGCGCATCGTTCCCAAACAACCGGAGGATCGCATCGTCAGGTTGTCTGGGTCATTCGTTCTGGAAAGAGATTAATCGCGGAAGTTAGTGAACTGAAAGGGCTGCTCCAGATCCGATTGCTTAATCAGCGCCATGGTTTGCTGCAAATCATCGCGCTTTTTGCCCGTCACCCGCACTTGCTCGCCCTGTATGGCAGCCTGCACTTTGATCTTGCTCTCTTTAATCAGCTTCACCAGTTTTTTCGCAGTGACGCTGTCGATCCCTTGCAGCAAGCTCAGACTCTGACTGTAGGTTTTGCCGGAGTGGACCACCTCATTTTCTTTAAACGAGCGGATATCAAGACCGCGTTTCACCGCTTTGGCCCGGAAAATGTCCAGCATTTGCTGCAACTGAAACTCAGCATCTGCTTTCATGGTGACAACCTGATCACTTAAACTGAACTCAGCGTCTACCCCGCGAAAATCAAAACGAGTAGCCAGTTCACGATTGGCATTGTCGACTGTATTGAGAACTTCCTGATTATCCAGCTCGGATACAATATCAAAAGAAGGCATTGGAGCTCCTTAGCTTGGCTTGAATATACCCGTCGTCTTGAAATTCCATTGGGTATAGCGTTGTTTGAATAGAGATTATACCCAGAAAACTGCTACAATCCGAGCATTGTTGTGATTATGTATCCGGCTATGAATTCAAACGCAATGCAGTCTGCCAATCCAACCTGGGTCGTGGTTGGCAAGGGTGCTATCGGCTTGCTAGCCGCCTGTCAAGCCCAGTTGCGTCAGTGGCCGGTTGCCTTGTGGTTGCGCCAACCGCAACCCATCCAGATCGACTTCCGACAACTTACTCAAGAGCACAGCCAGCATCACTTTTCAAGCTGGCCGGTGGGCACGCCCATCACACATATTTTTATTGCCGTTAAAGCCTTTGACGTTCAGTCGTGCCTGCAGCAATTGCTCCCCCACCTGAGCGACGATGCTCAGATTGTGCTGAGTCATAACGGCATGGGAACCCTTGAACCTGCGCGCGCCTTGTTATCATCCAAGCAACAGTTGTGGTTTGTCAGCACCACGCATGGCGCATACAAAGCAGACAAACACCAGCTGATCCACAGTGGCTCTGGTCAGAGTGTGCTAGCGGCTGTAACAGCGCCACCAAAACCTGACTCTAAGGTACAACAATTCGTAGCGGATGCGCTGGGGCCAGTGACTGAAGTGGATAACATTGAGCCCTGCTTGTGGCAAAAACTGGCGATCAACTGCCTGATTAATCCACTGACGGCCTTGCATAACATTCAAAATGGCGAACTCGCACAAGCAAAGTATCAACCGCAATTAAAACAGTTGCTGCATGAAGTCTGCTTAGTGGCTGAGGCCGAGGGGTACCCATTGCACGAGGCAAGCTGCTGGCAGCTGGTGCAACAGGTGATTGAAAAAACCGCCGCTAATCGCTCATCCATGCTACAAGACCGTCGAGCCAACAGGCCGACAGAATTGGATTTCATCAGCGGCTTTGTGCTCAAGCAAGCAAAAAAGCACCAGCTGACCCTGCCGGCGCATGCTTGCTTGTATCAACAATGTCAGGATGCAGGCTTCTGATACACGCCTATCTGTTGAAAGCCCTGCTCTTGCAGCAGTAACACTTGCATACGGCTCATGACGCCCTGCTCACAGTACAGATAATACGGCTTATCTTGCGGTAAGCGGGCAAACTCACTGGCGAGCCGGTAGAACGGCAGCTCAACCACTTGATGGCCGTCAACCTGCAATGGGGCCAGCTCCGTTTCATCTGGCTTACGGATATCAAGCACCACCGCATCAGCAGGCATAGCATGCACCGCATCCACCGTATTGACCTGCTGACTGGATTGATAATCAATGGTGCGAATATCCATTACTTTGGCATCACGAACAACGGCAGCCAGCACATCATCGTCAAAGCGCTGTTCATTAGCCTCTACATCTGCCAGGATGGCCTTCACCGTTGGTTTTTTTGAAATCACACCACAATACTCTGGCATGCTTGCCGCCATATCCTCCACACCGATCGCCCGGGCGATATCGATAATATCTTGTTTATCATGCGCAATAAGAGGCCGCAGGATCAGCATCGAGGTAACCCGATCAATCACATTTAAATTGGCCAGAGTCTGGCTTGACACCTGCCCGGCACTTTCCCCGGTCACGATGGCTTGAATGCCGAGACGCTCCGCCACATCGGTGGCAGCTCGCATCATCATGCGTTTAAGAATAACGCCCATTAATCCAGGGTCAGAACGCTCCAGGATCTGCTGCACCACGGGTGAAAAATCGACACTTATAAACTTCACTTTGTGCGAAAGACTGAACTTTTGCCAGAGAAAATACGCAATTTCCCGCACGCCTGCTTCGTGAGCATCGCCACCTAAGTTGAAAAATAGAAAGTGATTGCGCATGCCCTTTTTGATCATCAGGTAGCTGCTGACGGCTGAATCAAAGCCACCCGAAATAAGTGATAATGCATCCGACTGCGATGGCAGTGGAAAGCCTCCCATGCCGCGGTAGACCGCTCGCATCATAATCAACCGATCGTTGCGTATTTCCAACTGCACCGTGACTTGCGGATTTTTTAATCGCACCGTTGCCGATGGAATATGCTGATTGAAGCCACCGCCAATGTAACGTTCTGCTTCCGTCGAAGAAAAGTCGTGACTTCCGGTACGACGCACCCGCACGCAGAAGGTCTTGTCCTGAAGCTGTTGCTGAAACACAGGCAGTACCTGTTGAAAAATATCATCCAGGCTTGAAAAATGACTGGATTGCATTTCCGCATATTGCGCAATGCCCGGTATACAGGCCAGCCGCTCAACAATCTGCTGATGCAAGCGTTCACTAGGGCGCTCCAACCGTACCGTCAAATGATCCCAATGGCTGTCGATACGAATAGACTCGTCTAGCTGCAATAAAATTGTTTTCAGATTTTGCTGCAATAACTTCGTCTGACGCTTTCGCACCGACTTACTTTTTATGGTGATTTCAGAGTGGAGTTTGATGATAAATTCGAGCATGCCGGACTTTGATTCGCTTAAAAGTCCGGCATTATACCTAAATCCAGCCATGCTGACTAATGCAGTGTTAATTCTCCAGACTCACCGGATCAGATTCTTTGGCCTGCCCCTGCAGGATTGAAATTTCAACCCGCCGGTTGCGCCGACGATTTAAGTCACTGGTATTGGGAACCAACGGTCGGGTATCGGCATAGCCGACCACAGCCATGCGGTTTCTGTCAAAGCCTGGAGCTTTGAGCATCTCTGTGGCAACGGCCACCGCACGTTTGGCAGAAAGATCCCAGTTGTTATCGTGCAGTTCATCACCAATTAAAGCATCATCGGTGTGCCCTGTCACAGTAATTTCACCAGGGATGTCGGTTAATAAGCCACCGATTTGCTGAATAATCGGCTTAAACCGCGGCTGTAAGAAGGATGAGCCCGATGGAAACGAACCATTTTCCCGGATACGAATAATAATCT
>JAIUMG010000097.1 GCA_022565655.1 Alkalimonas sp. | reverse complement strand
ATAGCCTGATGGCCCTGACACAATTATTGCCACAGCCTGCTCAAGCAAAAGTGGGGGGATAGATGGCAAATAAACAACTGGAACTGCTGGTCAGGGTACAAAAAGATCGCGAGGAAAAGCTGGAGGCACAGTTTGTCCAGGCAATGCAGTTTTCTCGTCAGGCTGAACAAAAATACCAGGGGCTGGCAGATTACCGTACCGATTACATCGTACAAAGCCAGCAGCAAGGCGCTGTTGGTTTAGAAAGCCGCCAGTACAGTCAATTTATTCGGTTTATTGCCAAACTTGATCAGGCACTGGAGCAGCAGGCAACAGAAATTCAGCAGGCACAATCGGTGGTTGAGCAGCGACGGGAGCAGTGGTTGGCGATGCAAAAAAAACGTAAAGCCATTGAGTACTTGCTTGAGCAGGAGCAACGGCAACAAGCCCGCAAAGCCGACAAAGCGGAGCAAGTTCTGCTGGATGAGGTCGCAACACAACAGTTTGTTCGTCGTCAGTCTCAACCTTAACCTTCCCCCAGCTGCAATAGAGCACTTTTCCGTAGAAACTTCACTCTGTACTTTCGAGTTGGCCTGAAACTTGAATAGCTTTGCTAGAGTTTGTCTGGATACTTCGCTGCTGGCTGTACCCAGGCGACAAACCGCTTAACTATGCAGCTTGAACATGCGTATCAGGCTGCAGCTTATGAGGATAGTTAGATGGCCAATGCCTTGCACATGTTTTTAATGTCGGGAGCTTCCGGTGCCCTGGTATCTGAGCGCGCTGCTGTTGAAGCCAGCATGGATACGGCTGTTGAGTCTGCAACGTTTTCCGATACGCTGTCAGAGTTGAGTCAGGGCATTACACTGACTGAGCGGCAAAAAGCTGCCATTCATACGGCCATGCATGCTGCCGCTGACAGCGAAGATGTGCCTGATCCTGATGCTTTAAAAGCCATACTAGTCGATGCTGACAGCAGTGCTAAAGAAAAAGACTCTGCCAGAGCCTGGTTAGCTATTATTCAACATGGCAAAGAAACCAGTGCCGAGCTCTCATCATCGGCAAAAAAAGCCGATGTAGCCAAGCCAGACTCTTTGGTCATCACCGCTCGGGTGGGGGTCGTCAGTGAAAAGGATACGGATAGTGATGACAGCGAGACAGAGCAAAAGCATGAGTCAAAAAATTGGGCTCAGCCAACCGATCATAGCAAAGGCATAGCCAAAGGTGATGCATCACCCGCTACGCCGTTAAAAGCTAAGTCTGATGCGAGTGAAGATGCTGAAAAATCCACATCAGCTGAGCAAAAACTTCAAGCGGCAGGTAAAGCGTCAGAGGCAGATGACAAAAAGCAGCCTGATGATAAACCCGTTGAACGAACAAATCAGATGGCGGCTGTTGCAAGTGCGGTAAAAACTGATGCAAGTGTTCAGGACAATGACGAAAGCGAGACCAAAGACGGCAATGAAGCCGAAGACGCCAAAGAAGCCAAAGACGTCTTCAAGGCACAGGCTGGTCATATAAAGGGCGCAAGCGGCTCAGAGTCATCTTCTGCCGCCGATAGCCGTGATCAACAGCTGCAGCGTGTTACGGCTATGCAGAATAATGGCGCTGCATCTGACATAAACCCGAAAGCTGTTGACGAATCTAAACAAAGTAGCACAGTCGCGAGCAAAGACAGTGCATCGCTGCAGTCAGGCTCTGCGGCAATGCTTGAGAGTGAGGTATCGCCAGAGACAGAGTTGGAAGGCTTTGTGCTGGAGCCGCGGTTAGCGACACTCGCGCGCGCTGAAGCCAGCAGCGGGCAGCAAACCTTGGCAGGAGCAACGCAAGCCCGGGCTGAACAAGCTCAGGCGGTAGTGAACTCAGCCAGCTCTGCAGGGCAAAGTGGTGCTGAAGATAAAAGCCAGCGCCAGGCATCAGCCATGACTCAGGAACAATGGCTGCAAATGCAATCGGAGTCAGGCAAGGGGCGTGAGCTTCAACAAGACCAAGACATACCGCGCAACTTTTCAGTCCCTGAGCAGCATGCGCGCGCCGTGGCTGGCTTGGGGGGTATTCCGCAACAGGAGTCAGGAACCAGCATCAACCCTACCAATTCAAACCTGGCTTCGGCTCAGTTTGTCCAGACGCAAGGCAGTGCATCTCAATCGCAACTTACTATGACGCAAGTGAATGAAGCGCTTCGACAGCCAATGAATCTGCTAGCGGCAGATGCAGCGGGCCAGTTGCGTGAACGTTTGGTCATGATGGCTCGCAATTCGATACACAGTGCAGAAATTAAGTTAGAGCCCGCAGAGCTCGGCAGCATGACGATACGAGTCAATATGCAACAAGATCAGGCCAGTGTGCAGTTTTTGGTGCAGCAAGCGCATGCGAAAGAGGTGCTTGAACAGCAGTTACCGCGTTTACGCGATATGCTGCAAGAGCAGGGGATCCAGTTGGCTGAGGGGCAGGTCGAGCAGCATGGCTCAAAACAACAGCAAGGCGATGGCCGTGGCAAAGGCCAACAAACAGGCGATAACAATGATACTGATCTAAGTACACCGACCGCTATTTCGACGGCGAGCAGTGATCGATTGGTGGATTATTATGCCTGAACATGAATTTTAGCATGGACATTGGATTGCGATTCAAAGCCACTGGGTTCACAATATCAATAACCTATTCAAGCAGAGACTGACTATGGCAGATGATAATGAACTGAAAATTGCAGAAAAGAGCGGTAAAAAAAAGCTCATTTTAATCGCCGGCGGTGGTGTAGCTATTCTGCTGATTGCCGCAGTGGCTTTCTTTCTGCTCTTTGCCGGTGATGATGGCAGCCCGGGATCTTCTGCCACTGGGCCAGGAGGTGAAGCTGGTGCTGAAGCCCAGACGCCAACAGGGTCAGCGTATTATGTCCCTTTACCAAGACCATTTATTTTTAATGTGCCAGGCAGTAATCGTGACCGTCTGGTACAGATCCGAGCCCAGTTACTGGTTCGGGGCAGCAATAATGACACCTTAGCAAAACGGCACATTCCGTTGATTGAGGGCGTGCTTTTACAGACATTCAGTAGTGCCAATGCAGATGATTTAGTGACTGCTGCGGGTAAAGAAAGTTTGCGAAATAAAGCACTGAGTGATTTACAGCAGGAGCTATTGCAAGTGACAGGGACTGTGGTGGTGGAAGAAGTTTTGTTCACCGGTTTTGTGATGCAATAAAAGGGTAACGCCGTGACGGATTTGTTGTCACAAGATGAAATTGATGCGTTGTTGCATGGCGTCGATGACATTGAAGAAGAAGAAATAGACGACGGCGGTGGTGGTGGTTCCAGCCGCCCCGCGACTGAATACGACTTTTCATCACAAGATCGAATTGTCCGTGGCCGCATGCCCACCTTGGAGTTGGTGAATGAGCGCTTTGCTCGACACATGCGGATCAGCCTGTTCAATATGATGCGCCGTTCGGCTGAAGTGTCTATCAATGGCGTGCAAATGATTAAGTTTGGTGAATACGTTCACACCCTCTTTGTGCCTACCAGTCTGAACATGGTTCGTTTTCGCCCATTGAAAGGCACCGGTTTGATTACCATGGAAGCCCGCTTGGTTTTTATTTTGGTGGATAACTTTTTTGGTGGGGATGGCCGTTATCATGCCAAAATTGAAGGGCGTGAATTTACGCCGACCGAGCGTCGTATTATTCAGATGCTGCTGAAGCTGATTTTTGAAGATTACAAAGAAGCCTGGGCGCCGGTGATGGATGTATCATTCGAGTATCTGGATTCCGAAGTAAACCCAGCGATGGCGAATATTGTCAGCCCAACTGAAGTGGTGGTGATCAGCTCATTTCATATAGAACTGGATGGCGGCGGTGGTGATTTTCATGTGGCTTTGCCCTATTCGATGTTGGAACCTATCCGTGAGCTTCTGGATGCAGGGGTTCAAAGCGATAAAGAAGATACCGATCTGCGCTGGAGTAAAGCCCTGCGTGATGAAATTATGGATGTTCAGGTCGATTTGACCACCAAAATGTTGGACGTTGACCTGAGCTTGCAAGAAGTAATGGAGCTGAAAACCGGTGACATTATCCCGGTTGAGTTACCAGAGCACATTACGGTGTTAATTGAAGATCTTCCCAGCTTCCGGGCTAAAATGGGACGTTCTCGCGATAGTGTTGCGCTGAAAATTATTGAAAAAATTAAACGTCCTGAATCAGTCAAATCCGAGTTGCATGTGTTTACCAAAGGCGGGCGGCGACTGGATAGTGATGCGGATATTTCTGAACTTGAAGCTGATTTAAACTTGGCAGCACGAAAAGAGGATTAATGACATGGCTGATGATAAAGACACCATGGATGAATGGGCCGAAGCAATGGCTGAGGCAGAAGGTGTAGATGGTGAGCAAGGGGCGACACCCGTAGAACTTGATGAATTGCAGGAAGATGCTCAGACAGGTGGCGATGACAAACTGAAGCTGGATACCATTCTGGATATTCCGGTCACTATTTCGATGGAAGTAGGGCGGGCCAAAATCAGTATTCGTAATCTATTGCAGTTAAATCAAGGCTCGGTAGTCGAACTGGAGCGAGTGGCCGGTGAACCTTTGGATGTGTTGGTGAACGGTACCCTTATCGCGCATGGTGAGGTCGTGGTGGTCAATGATAAGTTCGGTATTCGTCTGACCGATGTCATTAGTCAGATTGAACGTATCAAGAAATTGCGCTGATGAATAAATTGGTTCGCTTACTACTGAGTCTGGCTCTGCTGTGTGTGTGCTCAGGGGCTGTCATGGCCGAGCCCGTGACTGAAGAGCCTGAGCAGACAGAATACGAATACTCTGAGCCAGAACCAGCTGAAAACAGCATGCAAGAGGCACCAGAGTCTCAGGAGACGCTTGCTGAGCACCCGCAATCAGCAACTGAAACGATGCAGGAGGCCGATAAAGCGGCCAACCGCTACCGCTTTGGTCAGGAGAAAGCAGGCAGCGGCGATGATGTATTGAGCCGTGCCGGGAATAGCTCAGGTGTTTCCCTGGGTAAGATCGCCATTTCTCTGGCATTTGTTATATTCCTGGTGTTGGTACTGGGTTGGACCTTCAAAAAATTGACGCAGCGGGTGCCTGGCAGTCAGCATATGAAAGTAATTAGCAGCATTCCTCTTGGCCAGAAAGAAAGGTTGCTAGTTATTGAAATACAAGGAAAACAAAGGGTTTTAGGGGTCACTCCTCAGCAGATAAACTTCCTGTTTGAACTGGAAGAATCTCTGCCAGAGGAAAAGTTGGCATCAGAATTTCATAGTCAGTTGCAATCGTGGTTGAAAAAATAAAGATGAACTATGTTGCGACTCATTTTGGTGTTCCTGGCGTTATGCTTTAGCCCTGCTTTATTGGCTGATGTTGGCAGCTTGTCGGCGATCAGTGTCACCACCAACCCCGATGGTTCGCAAGAGTACAGTGTAACGCTGCAAGTGCTGGCCATCATGACTGCACTGAGCTTCATCCCCGCAGCGGTTATCATGATGACCAGCTTTACCCGCATTATCGTGGTCTTAGCGATACTTCGGCAGGCCATTGGCTTGCAGCAGTCCCCTTCCAATCAATTGTTGATCGGCATTACGCTTTTTCTGACATTTTTCATCATGGCTCCTGTTTTTAATGAAATTAATGATCAAGCTCTGCAGCCCTATCTGGCAGAGGACATGACCTCACTTGAAGCCGTTCAGGTTGCTATTGTCCCGATGAAAGAGTTTATGCTGCATCAGACCCGCATGCGGGATTTGGATACCTTTGCTTCAATCGCTGGTGTGGAAGAAGTCGATAACCTGATCGACCTGCCTATCTCTGTGATTATACCGGCATTTATCACCAGCGAATTGAAAACGGCATTCCAAATTGGCTTTATGTTGTTTATTCCGTTTTTGATCATCGATTTGGTCGTTGCCAGCGTGTTGATGGCGATGGGGATGATGATGTTATCGCCGATGATTATTTCATTGCCATTTAAATTAATGATGTTTGTGTTGGTGGATGGCTGGATCCTTGTGATGGGGACTTTGGCTACCAGCTACGGATTGGGGACATTAGTATGAGCCCAGAGGTATTTGTTGATGTACTCAGAGATGCACTTTACATCGTTATTTTATTGGTGAGCGCGATCATTTTGCCCTCATTATTTGTTGGATTAATTGTTGCGGTGTTTCAGGCCGCCACCTCTATCAATGAACAAACCTTGAGCTTTTTGCCTCGCTTGATTGTCACCATACTGGCGTTGATGTTCGGCGGCCACTGGCTAACCCGGGTGATTATGGACTTTACCGAAGGGTTGATTTTAAGTATCCCTTCCGTGGTTGGTTAAACGGAGCCTGCCATGGATTTCTACCTAAGCGTGATCATGCAAACCCTGGCTGATTTTATGCTGCCTATGGCACGGATCAGCGGGGTTTTTATGATCATGGCTGGCCTTGGCACCCGCAATGTGCCGATGCGAATTCGGGTGGTGCTGATTATTGCGTTAACGATTCTGGTGATGCCGGTGATCCCGCCGGTACCCAACCCGGAACTGATGTCATTTCGTATGGTGTTGCAAGTGCTGCAGCAAGTAACCATTGGTTTTGCCATTGGCTTTATGACCATGATTTTTATTAATACCTTCATTGTGGCTGGTCAGGTGTTGGCCACGCAAAGTGGTTTAGCGTTCGCCTCCATGGTAGACCCAGCCAGTGGCGTCAATGTTGCTGCGATTGGCCAGTTTTATCTGATCCTTGCGACCTTATTGTTTTTTGTCTTTGATGGCCATTTAATCACCATTCAGATGCTGGTCATGAGTTTTGATACCTTACCGATCCAGGACGCCTGGTGGTCGGCAATACAAATTTGGCAACTTATCGAGTTTGCTGGCTGGATGTTTGCAACTGCTTTATCCATCACTCTGGCCCCTATTATCGCCATGCTGACGGTCAATTTATCGTTCGGTATCATGACCCGGGCCGCTCCCCAGTTGAATATTTTTGCTATCGGTTTTCCGATTACCATGCTATCTGGATTGCTGATCCTGTGGTTAACCATGGATACCTTCCTGATCCACTACGACATTCAATGGCAGCTGACGCTTGATTACACCTGCCGCATCATTGGTTGCTAAGGAGAGGGTATGGCAGAGAGTCCCGGTGGCGGTGAAAAGACCGAACAGCCCACCCCCAAAAAACTACAACAGGCAAAAGAGAAAGGGCAGATCGCCCGCTCCAAAGATTTGGGGACCGCCTTTGTGTTAATTAGCAGTGCCACTGCTTTGCTGTTATTTGGCCCTGTGCTGGCGGGGGTGATGCTGACGGTTGCAAAGCGTATGTTCAGTTTGCAGCCAAAAGATATTTTTGATACCACATCGATGTTTTCTGCCTTTGGCGAAATCATGATGATGTTACTTCCTCCGATGATGTATATTTTTGCGTTTGTGTTGGTGGCTGCTTTTGTGGGGAATTGCCTGCTGGGGGGATTTAACTTTAGCTGGCAAGCCGCTGGGCCAAAAGCCAGTAAGATGAGCCCGCTGAAAGGCTTTAAACGGATGTTCGGTTTACAGGCCTTGGTTGAACTGGGAAAAAGTATTCTGAAGGTATTGGTTGTGATGGGGATGGCCTTTGCGTTATTGAATACTTTTTTCAGTGACATCATGACATTATCGGTGATGAGTGCACCAAATAACATTGAGGATGCACTGTGGATCCTGGGGTGGTTATTTTTTGGCTTGTGCTGCAGCGTGATTATCATTGCGTTGGTGGATGCACCCTACCAGGCATGGAAACACAACAAAGAGTTGATGATGACCTTGCAGGAGGTGAAAGACGAGCATAAAAACATGGAGGGGGATCCTAAAGTTAAAGCTCGTATTCGCAGAACTCAGATGCAGATGTCGATGAAGCGAATGATGCAAGAAGTTCCTAGTGCGGATGTGATTGTCACCAACCCGACTCATTACTCCGTTGCGCTTCGCTATAAACAAGGACGAGACAAGGCTCCTGTTGTGGTTGCCAAAGGGGTTGATGAGATGGCGATGCAGATTCGAAAAGTAGCCGCAGAGCATAAAGTGCCGATGGTAGAGTCGCCAGCATTGGCCCGAGCTATTTATTATACCACGGAGCTGGATCGCCCTATCCCGGATGCTTTATTTTCAGCGGTGGCTCAGGTATTGGCTTACGTTTACCAGCTCAACCTGTACTTGAAAGGACGTGGTAAACGGCCGCGTAAGCTGGCTCGTGAGTTAGCGGTACCCAAAGATTATTATTACGATTAAGTCTTGATCTTCATACAAGCACTCAAGTTGGAGCGATTTTTGCTTCGTACTGCATAACGCCAATTTTTTGTTGGGATAAAGATGCAGTTTGCCAACTATCTAAACCGATTTGATCGCACCAAACTCATTCATTTAAAAGGCTTGGGCACGCCGTTATTGATCATGGCGGCTTTGTCGATGGTGGTGCTGCCTTTACCTGCTTTTCTACTGGATATTCTGTTCTCTTTTAATATTGCTCTGGCATTGGTAGTGCTGCTGGTCACGATATACACCTTACGACCGCTTGAGTTTGGTATTTTCCCCACCGTGTTGCTGGTAGCGACCATCATGCGACTGGCGCTCAATGTGGCCAGTACCCGGATTGTGCTGCTGGAAGGGCATCAGGGCGGCGATGCGGCCGGCAAAGTGATTGAAGCCTTTGGTTCGGTGGTGATTGGTGGCAATTACGCGGTTGGTCTGGTGGTGTTTTTTATTCTGATCATTATTAATTTTGTGGTGATCACCAAGGGCGCAGGCCGTATTGCTGAAGTAACAGCCCGATTTACCCTGGATGCCATGCCTGGTAAGCAGATGGCAATTGATGCCGACTTAAACGCTGGTTTATTAACGCAAGAGGAAGCCAGCGCCCGGCGTGATGAAGTGACTCAGGAAGCCGATTTTTATGGCTCGATGGATGGTGCCAGCAAATTTGTTAAAGGGGATGCCATTGCGGGTATTGTGATCCTGGCGATCAACCTGCTTGGCGGCTTGTTTATCGGCATGATCCAACATGGGTTAAGCTTTGGCCAGGCCATCGAGGTGTATACCTTACTGACCATTGGCGATGGTTTGGTTGCACAAATTCCTGCTTTATTGCTGTCTATCGGCACAGCCATCATCATTACTCGTCAGAATCGCTCAGAAAATATGGGTCAGCAAATGACCGATCAGCTGGCCAATATCCGGGTGTTATTTATTGCCTGTGGTGTACTGGCTCTGATGGGCATTGTACCGGGTATGCCGCATTTTTCATTTTTATCCTTGTCGCTGCTGGTGGGTGGTTTTGCTTATTTCCTTTACCGCAAAGAGCAGAAGACCAAAGCTCAGTTGGTGCAGCGCAGTGCTGAGCCAGATACACGGCAAGAGCCGCAAGCGGTGAAAGAAATAGGTTGGGACGATGTGCAGCCGGTTGACACCATTGGCCTGGAAGTCGGTTACCGCTTGATCCCACTGGTGGATAAATCACAGGGTGGGGAGCTGCTGACCCGAATTAAAGGAGTGCGGAAAAAGCTGTCGCAGGAGCTTGGCTTCCTGGTGCCTGCGGTGCATATCCGCGACAACCTGGATCTGGAACCCAATAGCTACCGAGTCTCATTGATGGGAGTGACCACGGGGGAGTCGGAACTACGGCACGATCATGAGTTAGCGATTAATCCGGGCCAGGTTTTTGGCACGGTCAAAGGGGTCGCGACTCGTGATCCTGCTTTTGGCCTGGAGGCGGTTTGGATCAACAAGGATCAACGTGAGCATGCGCAAACACTGGGTTATACCGTGGTGGATGCGGCTACGGTCGTGGCCACGCATTTAAGCCAGATCCTGACCAATAATGCTGCTAGTTTGCTGGGGCATGAAGAAGTGCAGAATTTACTGGATATGCTGGCCAAAAGCTCACCCAAGCTGGTTGAGGCCCTGGTGCCGGATACCTTGCCCCTGACTACCGTGGTGAAAGTATTGCAAAACCTGCTGAATGAAGGGGTGCCTATCCGCGATATGAAAACGCTGGTGCAGACCTTGGTGGAATATGGTGTGAAGAGTCAGGATGTTGACGTTTTGACGGCTGCATGTCGTATTGCATTGCGCCGGCTTATCGTGCAGGAAGTCGCCGGCAGTCAGCAGGAAATCTCAGTGATTACTTTTGCACCCGAGCTGGAGCAGATGCTGCATCAGTCGATGCAGGCCGCAGGCAATGATGGCGGCGGTATTGAGCCTGGCTTGGCTGAGCGTATTCAGCAGTCTTTACAAGAAGCCAGTCAGGAGCAGGAACTGAACGGTGACTCGGCCATTTTACTGACGTCAAGTATTTTACGCTCCGTGATGGCACGATTCGTGAAATACACTATTCCAGGGCTAAGAGTATTGTCTTATCAGGAAATCCCTGATGACAAACAAATTCGGATTGTCAGTGTCGTTGGCCAGGCGAATTAGGAGATAGCAGATGAAAATTAAACGTTTTGTGGCAAAAGATATGCGTACCGCGCTGGATGAAGTGAAAGAGTTTCTCGGGCCCGATGCTATCATTATGTCGAATAAAAAGGTCGCTGCTGGTGTTGAAATAGTTGCCGCT